>SLAK01000360.1 GCA_007126855.1 Dehalococcoidia bacterium
GCCCCGCCAGCCTCGGGCAACCGCCGCGCCAGCCGCTCGGCCACCTCGGTCGACGGCGTAATCGGATATCCCCCGAAAAAAAGGCAGCCGGCCGCCATGGCGCCCTCGGCGCAGGCCGTATCGCCGTCCATAAAATGGCTGCCGGTAAGCACGCGAAACTCGGCTTCGGTCACGGATGTACCTCCCCCACCTCTTCGGTATGGATGGCGAACTCGGGGCACACGAGGGTGCAAAACTGGCAGTTCACGCAGTCGTCTTCCTTGCCTTCGGCCACCACCGCGTAGTGGTAGCCCTTCGCGTTCAGGTCTGCTGAATCGACCAGCACATCCCGCGGGCAGAAGTCGATGCAGAAACGGCAGCCTTTGCAGCGGGATGGAATGATGAACACCTGGCCCCGGGGCACGGCGAATTGCTCGAAGCTTCGGTCGAGCGGGGTGCGGGCGGTTGAAGTGCTCATGGCTGCGTATTGCCTCCCTCGGGCGGTTGGTCGATCCAGGACGAGGCCGGATCGGACGGTTCGCGCGCCCACGCCATGCTCGCAAGCCGCTCCACTTCGTCGGCCGGGTACCGGCGCTGTCCTCCCAGCGTGCGCACGCAGGGGAGCATGCCGAGCTTCGCCCAGCGCGTGACGGTTTGCGGAGACACGCCAAACCGCACGGCAACATCGCGGCGGGAGAGGAGCATTGCTACGTGCCTATCTGATGGTTTGGGCGCTTTGAGCGGCATGATCACTCCACACGCCATTAAGCCCCTTTGGCGCGCCCTGCGTCTTGATGCAAATGCATCAGTTCGGGTGCACGTGCGCCGGTATCCCCTCAGGCGCCATAGACCAGCGCCAGCGCTTCGGTGCGGCTGTGGACGTCGAGCTTCTCCAGGACATGCTGCGTGTGGTTACGCACCGTGGTTTCGGAGAGCTGCAGCCTGCTGGCGATATCGCCTGTGGTGTCGCCGGCACAGAGGCGCATCAGCACCTGCGCTTCGCGGTTCGTTAATCCGTGGCGGGAAGATAGCCGCTGGACCGAAGCGTGCGCGATACCCTCACGCGATGTGACCATCTGACGGCATATGTGGACGACAGTCCCAATGCGACCATTGTCCGTAAGTAGAATCGTGTTGACTTCAAAGGGGGCGCTACATCCGTCCTTTCCCAGGTTCAGCCTGAGAGACGGCGTGGCGATACCCTGCTCAGCGGCAATGATGACGGGGCAGTCGAGCTTGCAGAACGTACGACCTCGCATGTCGCAACCGCCAAAAAGGTGAAAGCAAAGCGAACCCAGCGCAAGCCGTCGGTCGATGTGAAATGTGCGGGCCGCGGAACCGTTCCAGGCAACGATGCGCTGATTCGCATCGACCGCGAACATCGGTTCTGCGCTGATGGCTGCAGGCGCCCGGCAAGACTTCATCCCGTTCCTCTGCGGAGCTACCAGGGTACAGCAGTCCTGGAAGGCTCACCGTGCCCGTATCCGCCGCCATTGAGCCTGGAGGATAGCCGGCACCATGTGACCGGCCGGACGGCCCTATTTTGCCCGTCGTCAGTGCTGTCTTTGCATCGCCCCGGGTTTCATGGAGACTCGGGAGCTTGAGTCCCGGTGGCGACCGGGACGGGTCTCACGATTGAAGCTGGCCTCGTGCTCTGAAGGCGGTTGGTAGCCGATGCTGCTGTGAAGCCGGCGATGGTAAAACCAGTGGACCCATCCGAGAGTCCGGAATTCAACGTCCTCGAGGCTGCCCAGGGGCCGCAGCGGGCTACCAACTCGGTCTTGTAGAGGCCGATCACCGACTCGGCCAGGGCGTTGTCGTAGGAGTCGCCGCGGCTGCCCACGGAGGTCACCAGGCCAGCCTCTCCCAGCCGCTCGGTGTAGCGGATCGAGAGGTACTGGACGCCCCGGGAGCATGCTCTCGGTCAGGCGGAAGTAAAGAGCTCCTCCACATCGGCCTCCGTCAGGTCGAGGGCTGAGCCGGCATCAGGGTCGAAGATGCCCGCGGCGAGGTGGCGCTTGCGTTCCTTCAGGGCCTCCATCTTCTCTTCGATCGAATCGAGCGTGACGAGCCGGTAGACGAAGACCGGCTTGTCCTGCCCGATGCGGTGGGCGCGATCCGTTGCCTGTTCTTCGACCGCCGGGTTCCACCACGGGTCGTAGTGGATGACCGTGTCAGCGGCGGTCAGGTTCAGGCCCACTCCGCCCGCCTTAAGACTGACGAGGAACAGCGGAACCTCGCCTGATTGAAAGGCACGGATCGGCGTCTCCCTGTCGCGCGTATCACCGGTCAGCCGGGTGTAGGCGATATGCTGCTCGCACAGCGCCTCCTCGATCAGCACCAGCATCGAGGTGAACTGGGAAAAGAGCAGGACGCGCCGGCCTTCTTCGAGCAGCTCCGGCAGCATTTCCATAAGGCGTTCCAGCTTGGCCGAACGCGCACGCGTGGCTTTGGCCGACGGCAGCTTGAGCAGGCGCGGGTCGCAGCAGGCCTGCCGCAGCTTGAGCAGGGCATCAAGGATCACGATGTGGCTGCGCGCCAGCCCCTGCTCGGCAAGGGCCTTTCGCACGCGCTCGTGCATGGCCAGCCGGACGCTTTCGTAGACATCGCGCTGCGCGGGTTGCATTTCGACCTGTTCGACGATCTGGCTTTTCGGTGGCAGCTCGGCTGCCACTTCTTCTTTCGTCCGGCGCAGGACAAAGGGGCGGATACGCCGCGCAAGCAGTTCCCGGCGCGCTTCGTCACCATTGGCTTCGATCGGCCGGCGCCAATGCCGGTTGAACTGTTTCCTATCGCCCAGGAAGCCCGGGGACAGGAACGCGAACAGCGACCAGAGCTCACCCAGGTGGTTCTCGACCGGCGTGCCCGTGAGACACATCCGCTGCTGCGCACGCAGATCCCGCGCCCGCCGCGAGGTGTTTGCGTCCGGGTTCTTGATTGCCTGTGCTTCGTCGAGCACGACCACGTGCCACTCCTGGGCTGCCAGCGTCGCGTGGTCCCGGGTGAGCAGCGGGTACGTCGTGATGACCACGTCGTGTTCCCCGATCTCGCCGAATCGCTCCTTCCGGCGCGGGCCATGGAGCACCAGCACCTTCAGTGTTGGGGCAAAGCGCGCTGCCTCCTGCCTCCAGTTCGGTACGACACTTGTCGGCGCAACGATAAGCGCCGGGCGCTGCAGCCGGCCGCTCGCTTTCTCGACCGCGAGGTGGGCAAGCGTCTGGACCGTCTTCCCAAGCCCCATATCATCCGCCAGAATGCCACCGAAACCCTCCGTCTGAAGGAACTGCAGCCAGTCCACGCCACGCGCCTGGTAGGGCCGTAGTGTCGCCGCAAAGGACGGCGGCACAGCGGTGCGCGGGATCCCCTCGCTCACGCGCAACCGTTCCCCAAGCTGGCGGAGGCGCTCGCCTCCC
>SLAK01000040.1 GCA_007126855.1 Dehalococcoidia bacterium
CCAACGGCGAGAGCGAGGATGGCAAGAAGACCAATCAGTATCGTTAGCCTGGACGCATCCCGGCCCATAGTGAAATCGTTCATCAGGTTTCCTCCTTGAGGGAGCTTCAATCGTGGCACCCGCAATCCGTGTTCCATACACGGATGCGTTGGTCAGCGTATCCTTCATATCGTGTTGTGAGGATTGCACAAGCGGATAGTTATCTAACGCGGGAATTGCGATCCGCTGAGGGCAAACAGCACTTAACCTGCGAGAACCTCGGTATGCACAGGAAGAGCCGCCGGCGGCGAACGAGCGAGAGCTGACTAACCTGCCAGGAAGCGGCGCGGCACCTCGTGGGTCATCGTGTGGATCACGTTTTCGGACACACCGTCTTCGCGCAGCGCCGGCAGGGCGACGGTGTTGAGGAAGAGATAGCGCGTGGTCGTCGGCTCGGGGTCAGGTTGGCCCTGGAGGATGGGCATCGGGGCATAGTCGTGGCCAACCATGAGGCGCTCTGCCCACCCCCGGTCTATGAGCGCCTTGAGGGTGCGGTTGCGTGCCTGCCACTCAGGGCGCGGGGGCACGCCGGGGTAGCGATCCATGGACAGGTAGACGCCGGCGTTGAGCAGCTCTTCCAGGTAATCCGGGTCGGTGCTGTCGGCGCTGTGGCCGATGCAAACGCGGTCCATCGGCACGCCTTCTTCCTTGAAGATCTCCACCTGGCGGCGGCCGACCTCCTTCGGCGCCCACTGGTGGGTGCTGATGGGGCAGCCGGTGCGCTTGCAGGCACGAGCGGCGGCGCGCAGCACCAGCTCGGCCTCGGGGGTGACGCCTTCGGCATCGTTGGCGACTTTGATGGCGCCAGCCTTGATGCCGGTGTCTTCGATGCCGACTTCGATCTCGCGGACGAAGATTTCGGCGGTTTCGTCCGGGTCGCGCTGCCAGAAGGAGCGGGGGATATCGCGCCAGATGCCGGTGGCAACGACGATGTTCACCCCCGTGGCCTGGGCGACGTCGCGGACGTATCGCACGGCGCGCCCAAGGTCGGGCGTGGTGAGATCGATGATGGTGTCGATGCCGCCCTGCTTCGCTTCGCTGAGTTCACGGATGGCGTTGTGCTTCGTGCGTTCCAGGTCGAAGCGCCACGGGTAATGGCGGATGTCGTTGCCCATGGAGACGAGCACGTGCTCGTGGCTGAGGATGGAGCCGAGTTCGGTGTCGGGGATCGGGCCCAGGACGGTCTCAACGTTGGCCATGGATCGCCACCTCCTTCAAGGCGGCGATTCTACAGGGTCGCGGCGGATGCGGCTCAGGCTGGCGGGGCTACCGTTTCCAGCGCCCGGACTACGTCTTCGGGGCCCGGGTGGTCGCCGGCGAAGCTGCTGACGTAGCGATAGGGCATTTCGCCATCCGGGGTGATGACGAAGACGCCTCCCTGCTGGAAGGCCGAGCCCTGTGTTCGGCTCTGGCGGAAGCCGCTGCGCCGGGCGCGAAGCGCTGACCGAATGGTCCCGGGATTCAGGGAACTGAGAAGGCCCCGGCGGGCTCCGACTGCTTCGTAGGTCTTGAGCGAGGGGTCGGTGAAGAGCGGGACTTCGAGGCCTGTGTCTTCGCGGAACCAGCCTGCCTGTTCGCCGGTGCCGTTGCCAATGACCACGAGCTCGCCGCCGGCCTGGTGAATCCTGGGGACGTAGCCGCGCAACTGCGCGACCTGCTCTTTGCAGAACAGTCACCCAAAGTGGCGTATCAAGGCCAGGACGACGGGCTGCCGTTCCCAAAGGCTTGCCAGCGGCACCTCTTCACCCTGCGGCGAAAGCACCGTGAGTGCCGACAGCCGTTCGACAGTCCGATTGCTCATGGACAACGCTCCCTGCGCTGCACTCGCCATTCGCGAGCAAGCCAGCTCCATGTATCACTGTACCCGTATGCGGCGGCCCGTGTTAGCGGATCTCCGCGGCTTTGATGAGCAAGTCGGCGCCCTGCTCGGGGTTGATGTGGTCGGTGTTCACGCACAGGTCGTAGGATTCTGGGCCAAGCCACGGGATACCGTAAAAACGGTCCATGTAGATGATGCGGTCCTGGTCGATGCGCCGGGCGAGCTTCTGGGCTTCGTTCTCGTCCACGTTCATCCCGCGCATAATGCGGCGGACGCGGTGGTCCAGCGAGCCGGTGACGAGCGTGCGGAGCGTATCGGGCCGGCCCTTGAGTACGGCCTGGGCGGCGTGGCCGACGATGACCGCGTTGCCACGGTCGGCTATATCGAGGATGACCTGTTCGACGAACTTTCGGTAATCGGCGGAGGTATAGAGCGGGCTTTCGGTGAGGGGAGTGGGGTGTGCCCAGACAGCCTCGGGCATGCTCGGGTTGCGGGCCAGAGTCTCGAGCAACCGCGTGAGCAACGAGGGGGCGCGCTGGGATTCGCTCACCGCCTCGGGCGAGGCGCCGGCCTGGCGTGCGGCGTCCTGGACGATCTGGTAATCGACGTAGCGAAAGTCGAGCCGCTGGGCGACCACCCGTGCCACCTCTTCACCCAGCGATCCGATGGTGCGCGCCACGGTAATGACGCGTGTGTTCATTGGCGGCCTCCCCCGGCTATCTCGCGCCGCATTCTAGCGGATTTTCGCGCTTGCGCCGCGCGAAGTCCCGGGAAAAGACGACGATTCTCCCGCTGAATGCCGAACCGCCACGGCGAAATCAGCGCAGCTTTCCGCCGCAGGCCGAGTGAACATGCTCACACGAAGATGCCGGGTTGGGGCACATCGGACTTACCAAATGGTCTGGATGGCCTGTCACCAGAGCGAAAGCCCTGTAATGTAGAAGGCAGGTAGGTCGACGATCGTGGTAGGCGGCGTTGACCGGGAGGAGGCAAACAGCATGTCGACGACACCGATGCAGTACAACGTGAACGAGGACCAGAACCACCTGCGCACCTGTAAGCGCTGTGGTCTTTCCTATGACTGGCGGCGTTCGCCGAGCAGCTCGCTGAAGATGACCTATTGCGGTTCGCTCTGCGAGCACGCGGACCTGGGCTTCACGCTGGAGGCGCTCCTGCGCATGCCTGCGGTTGAGCCGCGGGAACCCAAGAAGCCGGTCAGCTAGTCAGACTTCCTCACGCAGGTGCGCCGTAGCGAGCGCATCTGCGTATTCGTTCCAACGAGAACCATCGTGCGCCCGGATCCACTTGATGTGGACACCCGGGCGTTCTCTTTTCAGGGCATAGGCCTGCTTCACCAGCTCCAGGTTCTTCACCTCGCCATCTTTCCTTCGCCAGCCGCGCTTTTCCCAGCCGGGCGCCCACTTCGTCAGCGTGTCGACGACGAGGCGGCTGTCGGTATAGAGGTCGGTCTCCGTGCCGGGCGGGAGCATGGATAGCCCTTCGATGATCGCTTTCAGCTCCATGCGATTGTTCGTGGTACTGGGTTCATAGCCGTGGCGCTCTTCCACGATCTCGCCATCGCGCACCCAGACCGCGCCCCAGCCGCCCGGGCCCGGGTTGCCCTGGCAGGAGCCATCGGTGAACACGCCATCAGCCGGGCCGGCGGTGTAGCGGCGCAGCACCTCGGCACGGCTGAGGGAGGGCGGCGCGGCCGGGCCCCCGTTGGTCCGCCCGGACGTTTTTGCACCGGGCTGCCGCCTGTTTCGCCGCGGGTAACAATCCGAACAGTGCTTCGGCTTCCAGCCGGGATACTTCGCCTTCATCGCGGAGGAGAGGGAGAAACGCTTGCCACAGGATTCGCAGGTGAGTTCGCCGTCTGCCACCGCCTCAGTGTAGGCGGGCGGGTGCAGCCGGGCACGCGGCGGGTAGACTTGGAAACGCCCATGCCGGAAATCCCACGCGCGCTCATGCTGTTCACGATCGCCGCGTTCTGCGAGATCGGCGGCGGCTGGCTGGTGTGGCAGTGGCTGCGGGAAGACCGGCCCTTTCCGGTGGGCGTCATCGGGGCGCTGGTGCTGGTGACCTACGGTGTGGTGCACACGCTGCAATCCGAGGCGGAATTCGGGCGCATCTACGCGGCCTACGGCGGATTGTTCATCGCCATCGCGATGGGCTGGGGCATGATGATCGACGGCTGGCGGCCAGACCGCTGGGATGTTGCCGGGGCGCTGGCGGTGGTCGCGGGCGCGCTGCTTATCATGTTCGCGCCGCGTGGAAACTGAGGTCCCGCCGTACGCAGCGCCAGAAGCGGATCCTGCGGTAGACTCGGGGGCGAGCACTATGACCGATCCACAAAAACTCGGCCCACCCTTCGACCGCGTTGTCGCTGTGCTGGAACTGGCCGCGGCGGCAGCGGGGGGACACGTCGCCTACGAAACCAGCGTGCGGGCGCGCAAGACCGGCGACCTGCTTGAACTGGACGCGGCGCTGTACATGCCCGGCACATCGAGCGACGAAGTGTTCCCGGTCGCCGTCGTCCCCGGGGACTCGCCAGTGGGCGTTGACGTGGTGGACCAGGCCGCCTCCCACCGGCGCGCGACCGATGCGCGCGGGGCGATGGTGGTTTCGGCCGCCGGCTTCGAACGCCCGGCGCGAAAGCGTGCGGACGACGAGGGCGTCGCACTGGTGCTGGCGAGCGAGCGGGATTCTACGGGCTGGCCATCATGGATAGCGACAGCAGGCTTCGAATCGCAGCAGCTCGACTGGCGCATCCGGAACGTTTCGCTGCCACCGGTGCCGGGGCTGCCGAAGAACATGCAACAGCAGCGCTTCGGGCCCAACGATGCCCTGTTCGAAAACCCGCAGGGGCGGCGTTTCACGCCCCAGGAGCTGTTCCAGCGATGGATGAAGGCACCGCCGAACGAGCGTGCCTTGCGCGAGCAGCTTCCCCGCGACGGCAGGCACGTGACGCGCGACATCACGTTGCGCTTCGACCGGCCGATGAAGCTGATGATGAACACCGTGCGGCCATTGCCGCCGGTACGCTGGAGCGATTTTTCCGTGGAGGCATGGATGAACGTCCAGCGGGTGCCGGTGAAGCTGGTGGAGTCGCCAGAGCAGGAGCTGGCGGGAAACCCGCTCTGCGCCTATGCTTCCGACCCGATAGCCGGGGAGAACGAGACGGCGCGCCTGTGGCTCTGGCAGGAGCCGCAGCCGGACGCGGAGGAGCCGCGGTTGCGGATCGAGTTCATCCGCGAGCCAGTGGCAGCGAGCCAGCCCGAGAACGGCTGAAGCAACCCGACCCGGAGGGCAGCGATGGCCGGGAAGTACTTCGATGAGCTGGAAATCGGCATGGTGTTCGACCACCAGCCGGGCCGCACCGTCACCGAAACGGACAACCTGCTCTTCACGGCGCTGACGCTGAACCCGCAGCCGCTGCATCTTGACGCTGAGTTCGCCCGCGGAACGCAGCACGGGCAGGTGCTGGTGAACAGCATCTTCACCCTCGGGCTGGTCGTTGGGCTGTCGGTGGGGGACACGACGCTGGGGACTACGCTTGGGAACCTTGGCTTCGACGAGACGACCTTCCCGAACCCGGTGTTCATCGGCGACACGATCACGGCGCAGACCGAGGTGGTGGAGAAGCGCGAAAGCCGCACAAAGCCGGACCGCGGCGTGGTCATCTTCGAACATCGGGGCATCAACCAGCGCGGGGAGGTCGTATGCCAGTGTCGGCGGCGGGCGATGATGATGAGGCGGGCGGAAGGCTGACTGCCACCTGATCCCGCGAGTCACGACGTGACGTCGCGCCGGACGAAGAGCAAGGCGGAGACGGCGACGGCAATCGCCACATAGCCGGTGACCAGCACGAGCCCGCGCTCATAGGACACGTCGCTGGTACCACCGACGGCCATCGTTTCAAGCAAGAGCCCCGGGAAGTAGCCCGTGACACCCTGCCACCGGTCCTGGAGCACATGCTCGAGAGGGCCAGCCCAGAAGAAGCCCACCGCCACCGCGATCGGCACCGAGCGAAAGATGAGTGCGACGCTCGCACCAAATAGAGCCCAGGCTGCCACGACAACGATGGCCAGCCCGTAGTTCCTCGCCGCCTGGCCCACTCCTTCGAGCGTGAACCATGCATCACGGCCGACGTCTTGCGTTGGCGCGACAACGGTCGCAGCGACCCACACGAGCGCCTGGGTGAGCAGGAGAAACGCCGCTACGCAGGCGAGGAGCGCTGCCATCTTTCCCGCCAGGAGGGAAAGCCTGTGGGGCTGTTGCATCAACAACATGCGGATGGTTCCAAGCGAAAATTCGCCGGCGAACAGCATGATGAACATGAGGAAGACCAGAATGCCGCTGAACGACACTCCCAGGGCGAAGGCCTCCGTCGCGCCTCCTGGCTCCGCCAGCGCAGCCCGTGTTGCTGTCCGGTCACCAGCTGCGCCGGGCTGCTCCGAAGCGGAAAGGAAGACCACCAGCACCATCCCGACCGCGAGGACAACGGCAACGGCGACAAGTCCCGCGACCAGCCTCGGGCGGGTGATCTTGTAGAGCTCCGTACGAAAGGCCGCAATCATCCCGACGCACCCGCGACGAGTTCCAGGTAGGCTTCTTCGAGCGTGCGCCGGCGTATTTGCAGCTCAACCAGGACACAGCCCCTTGCCATCGCGGTACGGTTGATCTCGGCCGCCAGGGATCGTGCCTGTTCCGCCGGCACCTCCGCCTCGAGTGCGTCACCCCGTACATGACCGCGCAAGCCCATCTCAAGTAACAGATCCTCCAGCAGGGGAAGGTCTTCCGCCGCCTCGGGTGCTATGAGAAGCATTGCGCTGGATCCGGTCTGGAACCCGTTCACCGGCCCCTGGTAGAGCGCACGGCCGTGATCGAGGGCCACCAGCCAACTACAGATGCTCTCTATCTCGGGCAGCAGGTGAGACGAGATGATGATCGTCCGCTCGGCACGACCCAGGCTGCCGATCAGGTCGCGCATCTCGCGCGCCCCTGCGGGATCCAGCCCGTTCGTGGGCTCGTCGAGGATGACCAGCGCTGGATCGCCAAGCAAGGCTGCAGCCAGCGCGAGGCGTTGCTTCATCCCCATCGAGTACACCCGGTAGGCATCATGGGCGCGTCCGCTGAGTCCCACGGTTTCCAGCAGGCCCGGGATCTGTGCGGCATCGTGATTGCCGGCGTGTGCGAGTGCCACCAGGTTTTCGTATCCCGACAACGCCCTGTAAAAGGCCGGCCCATCGATCAGGGCGCCCACGCGGGACAAATACCGCGCCGGGCGCTCGATTGGCATCCCAAGCACTGTACCCGTACCGCTGCTCGGCCGGACCAGCCCCAACAGCATGCCCAGAGTGGTCGTCTTCCCGGCTCCGTTTGGACCGATAAGGCCAGTCACCGTCCCTGCCGGGATCTCCAGGTCCAAGCCATCGACGGCAGCTCGCCTGCCATATCGCTTGCTCAGCCCCTCAGTGCGGACTGCGGGCGACGAGGCGGAGCTGTCCATCCCATCCTGGAGGGTGCCCTGTGCGACCACGCGGCGATGCTAGCGAACGCATCCCTTCCTGTCATCACCAACACCGCGGCCGCTACCGGCTCGGCACGTAGCTACTCCCCGAGCACCATCCGGATGCGCTCTGCCGTTTTGCGGAGCTCCGCCTCGGGCGGCGTGGGCGGCAGGCGGAAGGTGACGTCCGGCTCGACGATGTAGCTCCGGGAGGTCAGGTCGTATTGGTCATGCAGGGGGACGACGTGGGCGTGGACGTGCGGCACGTCGGCGCCGGTGAATGCGAACCCCACGCGGGGCGGCTCGTAGAGCTCCTTCAGGATGGCGGCCAGACGCTGGCCAAGGTGCACCATCTCGGCGGCCAGCGGTGGCGGCAGGTCGTCGAAGTACGGGTAATGCGCGCGGGGGATGAGCTGGAGGTGTCCCGGGCGGATGGGATGGATATCGAGGAAGGCATACAGGTTGTCGCCAGCGTATACGGAGTACGACGGGACCGTGCCGTCCGCGATGCGGCAGAAGAGGCAGTCCTCGCGCGCATCCTGGCCACCCGATCCGCTATCGGCCATGGCGCACCTCCACTGCTCAGTAGGACTTGGGCAGGCCGAGCGCCTTCTCGGCGATGTTGGAGAGGATGAGTTGCGGGCTGACCGGGGCGATCCAGTTGATCAGCGATTCGCGGAAGAGGCGCTCGATGTGCATCTCCTTTGCATAGCCGAGGCCGCCGTGGGTGATCATGGCGCGTTCGCAGGCGCGCTTACCGGCCTCGGCGGCAAGGAACTTAGCGGCGTTGGCCTCGGAGCCACAGGGCTGGTTGTTGTCGTAGAGCCAGCCGGCGCGCATGGTCATGAGCCATGCGGCCTGGAGCTCGGCCCAGCTCTCGGCCAGCGGGTGCTGGATGGACTGGTTTTTGCCGATGGGGCGGTCGAAGACGACGCGCTCGCGAGCGTATTTCGCGCCGCGCGCCAGGGCTTCTTCGCCAATGCCCACGGCTTCGGCGGCCACCAGGATGCGCTCGGGGTTGATGCCGTGCAGCAGGTACTGGAAGCCCTTGCCTTCCTCGCCGATACGGTCGCCCACCGGGATCGGCATGTCGTCGAAAAACACTTCGTTGGAGTCGACGGCGTGGCGGCCCATCTTTTCGATCTCGCGGATCTGGACGTGGCTGCGGTCGAGGTCTGCGAAGAAGAGGCTGATGCCGTCGAAGGGGCGTTCGCATTCCTCGCGCGGGGTAGTGCGCGCCAGGAGCAGGATCTTGTGGGCCTCCTGGGCGGTGCTGGTCCACATTTTCTGGCCGCTGACCAGGTAATGGTCGCCGTCGCGGACGGCGCGGGTCTGGATGTTGGAGGTGTTAAGCCCGGCGGTTGGTTCGGTGACGCCGAAGCAGGTGCGCGTCTCGCCGCGGATAAGCGGGGGCAGCCAGCGTTCCTGCTGCTCTTCGGTGCCGAAGACAACGATGGGGTGCGGGCCGAAGATGTTGATGTGGATGGCGCTGGCGGCGGCCATGGCGCCGGAGGAGCGCGCGACCGTGTTCATGAGGACGGCGGCTTCGCTGACGCCAAGGCCGGCCCCGCCGACGCGTTCGGGCATAGCGATGCCGAGCCAGCCTCCTTCGGCCATGGCCTGGACGAAATCGAAGGGGAATTCGCCGTCGCGGTCACGGGCGAGCCAGTAGTCGTCATCGAAGCGGTCCATGATGCGGCGTACGTTGGCGCGGATTTCTTCCTGCATGGGCGTGGGTGCGAAGTCCATCGGGCATCTCCGGGAAGGGTAGTCTGGGCGAGCCATCGCCGCGTTGGTGGGGAAACGGTAGCGCCTTGGAGGCGTGCCTGCACGCCGAGAGCAGGCACGGGTGATGAGCCGGGCCAGTAAGGCGCTCCGCCGTGGCCTTTCCGTACCCCATACCATGTCCAACGATTTACATCGCGGTTACGCGATGCGCGTTGATGATTGCGTGTGTTCGCCAGACCATTTCATTGTGCTTCTGCCGGTGAGCTGCCGGGCAGGGCAGACGTTGTAACGAACGAATGGAGTCCATACAGAGATGAACGCACGACGCGATCTGCGGCCGTGGATGCTGCTGCTTATCCTGGCCGGGTTGCTCATGATTGCCGCCGGACTGCTGGTGCCGGCCACCGTCCGGGCAATGCCCGCCACGAGCACACCCGCCATGGAAAACCACGCTGCGCCCGCGCAGTCCGCAGGCTTTAGCTATACCCTGTACGCCCGGTGGAACTTGATCGGCTGGCTCGGCGGGAGCAACGTCGACATCATCCAGGCGCTGGCAAACAACACGGCGCCTGACGGCGACCTCAGTTCGCGCGTCGTCGCCATCTACGCCTGGGAAGCCAGCAGCCAGAGCTGGAAGGGATTCTTTCCCGAAGCAGTTGGGCTGGCCGGCGTGAACGACTTCGATACCTTCACCCAGCATACCGGCTACATGATCGCCATCTCGCCGGGGCCCTCTGTGACCTGGACGCCACCGGCGCAGTAGAGCGACTACTTCATCGATCTGCGGGGCGGGGTGCGGACGAGTGCCGCGCTCCGCCTTCTTACTGTCCCGTGGCTGTGCCCGGTGTTGCTGCGCGCGTATCGTTGCCTCCAAACACGGAGCCATGGAGGAAGGTATGCCGGACTACGAGAACGTGCTCGTGGACATCGCCGATGGTGTGGGCACGATCACGCTGAACCGCCCGGAGAAGCTCAACGCGCTGAGCCAGGGATTGCGAGACGACCTGGAAGCAGCGCTGCGGGAGCTGAACCCGGGCGACGCCGTGCGCGTCATCCGGCTGAAGGCTGCCGGGCGAGCCTTCTGCGCCGGCTATGACCTGGCGCCAGGAGAGCGACGCCGGACCGGCGAGGGCGAAAAGCGCGGCGAGCAGGCGTGGGAGCTCGGTGAGTCGCGTATCGCTGTCGACCGGGAGGGGCTGCGGGAGTCGGTGGAGCGCTGGCTGTGGATGTGGTCGTACCGCAAGCCAATCGTGGCGCAGGTGCAGGGCTACTGCCTGGCCGGCGGCGGCGAGCTGATCGGCGCGTGCGACATCGTATTCGCGGCGGAGGATGCGCGCTTCGGACACCCGGCGGGCCGGGCGCTCGGCATCCCGCCAACGCTCGGCATGTGGCCAGCGAAAGTGGGCATGCTGAAGACCAAAGAGCTGCTGTTCAGCGGGGACATGATCGACGGGCGCGAGGCGGAGCGCATAGGCATGGTGAACCATGCCGTGCCGGCGGACGAACTCGAGGAGCGGACGCTCGCCTACTGCCGGCGCATCGCGCAGGTGCCGCTGGACGCCCTGAGCGTGCACAAGCACGTGACCAACCGCTGGTTCGAGATTGCCGGGCTGCGGACAGCCGCGGCGGAAGGCGCGGAGTTCGACGCCATCTACCATGAGACGCCGTCCTTCCGGGAATTCGGCCGTATCGCCCAGGAGAAAGGCCTGAAGGCGGCGCTGGCATGGCGGGATCAACCGTTCGCGGACGGCCGCGGCGCGGGTCAGCCCGACCGTACGGGCACGCCGGAAGGCTGAGTGGGCTCGCGGTAAGGCTCCGGCGCTGGGACGCGGGACGGCGGTTCCGGCGGCTTCGCAAGCAGGAAGAGCAGCGAGCCGGCGACGCAGATGCCCGCAAGGATGACGAAGGCCAGGCGGTAGTCGCCGAGCCAGTCGGCCATGGCGCCGGCGAAGATGGGGCCCAGGGTCATGCCGGTCATGATGATGAGCGACGAGAAGCCCATGATGGTGCCGAATGCGACGCGGCCGAAGTAGTCGGCGCGGATCGAATTGAGCAGCGGCCCCCGCACACCCCAGGCCAAACCGTGCAGCAGCGCAAAGAGCACCGCTCCAATGAGGTTGGTAAGCAGCGCGAAAATGAGCAGCGCAGCGCCGTGGACCACCATGCAGGCAGCGATGCCGATGCGCTTGTTGATGCGGTCGCCAATAGGTCCGCCGATGAGCTGGCCCATGATCACCACGGCCATCAGCAGTGCAACGACCGCCCCGGCGAGACCCACGGAAAGTCCTCCGCTTTCCACCATGTGCGGCATCTGGTGGACCATGGCTGCGCCCACCACAAGCAGCGCGATGGAATGGCCCAGCGAGAGCATCCAGAAGCCGCGGGTCTTGAGCGCCTGCCGCGCGGTGAGGCCGTCGAGCTGCGGCGACGGGCGCTCGGCGCCGTCGGCGGTTTCGGGCGGCTTTTCGCCGTCGGGCATTTCGCCGTAGTCCTCCGGCCGGTGGCGCATGAGCTGCACGGCGGGCAAGCCGACTGCAAGGATCAGCACCCCGGAGCCGAAGGCTGTGCCGCGCCAGCCGAAGGTGGACAGGCTGAAGGTGATGGCCGGGACCAGCAGGCCGCCGACGCCCATGCCAGTCATCATGATGCCCATGGCGGTGGCGCGGCGTCTTGCGAACCAGTTGGCGACCGCTGTCGACGCGGGCAAGAAGCCCGCCAGCGCCGAACCCAGGGCCATGATCGAAAAGGCCAGGTAGAAGGTGAGGATGGAGTTCACCAGGCTCAGCAGGATGAAGCCGGCGCCGAACAACACCACCCCGGCCCGCATGACAGCGCGGGGCCCAAGCCGGTCGACGAGAAAACCTTCAATTGGGCCCAGCAAGCCACTTTCGACGCGGGTCAGCGAGAAGGCGCCGGAGAGCACCGTGCGACTCCAGCCGAACTCGGCCTGGAGGAAGACGAAGTAGGCGGTGAAGCTGTGGAAGAGGAGCGCGCCATTGAGGAGCTGGACCGTGAAGCCACCAACAACGATCCACCACCCGTAGAAGATGCTGTTCGCGCGGCGCTTCACCTGTGCAATTGAGGCCAAGGCCCCTCCCTTCGGCAGTGGACGGCACACTGAACTGTTGGCTGGTACCGTGGTCCCGGCGGACAGCCCATCCCATCACTACCCTACGGTGCGATTGACCGCAAGGTTCACGCGGCATTTATCACCTGGCGGCGGGGCGCCGTGCGCGGCGATGGCTACCGATCCGGGTGCGGCGTCAGGGTGACGCGTTCGAGCACGGCCGGGTTGACCACGCTGCGGGGGAGATAGCCGCGAAGCACATCTGCTGCCGCTTCGCC
>SLAK01000043.1 GCA_007126855.1 Dehalococcoidia bacterium
AAACTGCTTCACCCGCCGGTCCTCCAGCGAATGGAATGCAATAACCACCAGCCGGCCACCATGTGACCGGTCGGTGGCTCCAAAGCCGAGCAGGCCGCAGGCTTGCGGGAGTACTGCGTCAAGGCTGTCGAGTTCGCCGTTGACGTAGACCCGGAGCGCAAGGAAAACCTGGGTGGCGGGGTGAATGGGTGTTCGGCTCCTTGCACCCCCCGCGACCTGCTCGACGGCTTTGGCTAAATCCCAGGTCGTCTGCAATGGACGCGCCTGGATAATCCCGCGGGCGATGCGCCGCGCACCCTGCACTTCGCCGTACTGGCGCAGCAGGTTCACAAGCGACGCTTCGTCCCACGTGTTCACAACATCCGCGGCGGTCTCGCCGCCGCTGTCGGGGTCCATCCGCATATCGAGCGGCCCCTCCAGCCCGAACGCAAAGCCGCGCTCCGCGCTCTCAAGCTGCATCGAGGACACACCCAGGTCGAGCAAAACCCCGTCGGCCGCCTCGAAACCGGCCTCTTCCGCGATTGCGGAGAGTTCGCGGAAATTCCCGTGCGCGAAGTTGACCCGCCTCCCAAACGGCGTCAACCTCGCGCGCGCGAATTCCAGCGCCTCCGCATCCTGGTCGATGCACAGCAGCCGCCCCTCCGGCCCAATCCGCTCGGCGATCGCTTCGCTGTGCCCCCCAAGGCCGGTCGTGCAATCGATGTACACGCCGCCCGGGCGCACATCCAGGTACTCCAGCGTTTCGCGGAGCAACACGGGCGTGTGGCGAGGCGCAGCAGTCATACCACTCACTCTATTCCGGCCCCGGGGGCCTGTCGGCCTGAGGTGTCGGTCTCCCCTCTCCCGTCCCGCGGGAGAGGGGTCGGGGGTGAGGGTCCGCACCGGCATCGCAGACGAAAGGGAGGTGGCCAGGGATTTTTCGTACACCATCAGCTCCCTGCCTCCTCGGCGCGGCCGCGCCCCGCCATTTCCGTCGTCTGCTGCCGCCGCGCGCTCGAGCGGCCGCTGTCCCGGTTGTCCCAGGTTGCTTTGTCCCAGATCTCCAGGAACTTTCCGGCGCCGATGACCACCACGTCCTTCTGCAGTCCCGCGTGGCGTATCCATTTCTCTGCCAGCGTCAGCCGACCCTGGCCGTCCTTGTCGAGCGGCTGCGCGTTCGCGAAGAAGTCACGCCGCGCTTCCCGCCCCTCTTCCGTCTCGTCCGGGATCGACTCCACCTTTTCCGAGGCTTCCTGGAAGCCTTCCGGTGTGTACAGCACCACGCAGGGTTCCAGCCCTATCGTCAGCACTGCCCCGTCCTCAAATTGCGCACGGTACCGCGGCGGGATCGGCACCCGGTTCTTGTCGTCCATCTGATACGGATACGTGCCAAGAAAAGGTATCCGCATTGCCCCGCCGGCCGGGAGCTGGATCTGGGCTTGCTTTCCACTGGAATGAAAAGCTGTGGGAACATTCCCCACTACACCCCACTACTCCCCACCGGGACTATATGGCCCAGTATTCTCCCCTGTCAACCACCCCACACGGCCTAATCCGCCTTTGCACCCGGCGCGACCGCCCGCCGCCGCGCCGCTACCATTGCCCTGTGGCACGCATCGCAATCCTCACCCTCTCCGACAAAGCCGCCGCCTCTGAGCGCGCCGATACCAGCGGCGACCGCGTCGCCGCCCGCATCCAGGAGACCGGCCACACGCTCGCTGCCCGCGAACTCCTGCCCGATGACCGTGTCGCGATCGCTGAACGCCTTCGTGCCTGGTGCGACGGTGGCATCGCCGACGTCATCGTCACCACCGGCGGCACCGGGCTCACCGCCCGCGATGTCACCCCCGAGGCAACTATGGACATCGCCGAGCGCGAAGTCCCCGGCCTCGTGCTGGCCCTCCACCTGGAAGGGTTGAAGAAGACGCCCTACGCCGTCCTCTCGCGGGGCGTCGCTGTCACACGCGGTGCGACCCTCATCGTGAACCTGCCAGGCAACCCAAAGGCCGTGGATGAAGGCATGGACGTCCTGCTCCCCCTGGTTCCCCACATCGCCGAACTGCTCGCCGGGCCCGTCGAGCACGACTCATGACCGCGCTCCGCGTCGACATCCTCTCCCTCTTCCCCGATGCCTTCCGTGGCCCGCTCGATGTCTCCATCCTGAAGCGCGCCCGGGAAGCCGGCCTCCTGTCCGTCCAACTGCACGACATTCGCGACCACGCGACCGACCGCCACCGCACCGTCGACGACTATCCTTTTGGCGGCGGGCAGGGCATGGTCCTCCGCGTCGATGTGCTCGATCGCGCCTTACAGCACGTCCAGGCGCAGGCCGAACCGCCGGGCTACGTCATATACCTCACCCCCCAGGGCGAAGTGCTTAACGACTCCATCGTCCGCGAACTTGCCGGCCATCAGCGCCTTGTTCTGGTCGCCGGCCGTTACGAAGGCGTCGACGAGCGCTTCGTTGAACACTGCGTAGACCGTGAGATTTCCATTGGTGACTACGTCCTCACCGGCGGCGAGCTCCCCGCCATGGTCCTCGTCGACGCGGTCGCCCGCCACATCCCAGGCGCCCTTGGCGACGAAGCCTCCCCACACGACGAGTCCTTCGCCGATGGCCTGCTCGAGCACCCCCAGTACACCCGCCCCGCCGAATACCGCGGCTGGGAAGTCCCCGAAGTCCTTCTCGGCGGCCACCATGCGGACATCGAGCGCTGGCGCCGCGAGCAGCGCGTTGCGCGCACCGGTGCCCGCCGTCCCGACCGCTTGCCCGCGCTCGAAACCACGCCATCGGCGCCCGAGAAGGTCGGCATCCCGGGCATCCGCGTCCGCGACGTTGCCTATCCGGAAGACGTTCCGGCTGTTCTCAACGTGCTCCGCGAGGCGTATCCGGAAGGCAGCGTCCCATCCGGCGCATCCGAAGCCGCGCGACTACTCGAACACTCACCGGGCTTGCTTCTCGTCGCCACAGCCGGCGGCGAAGTCGTCGGCGTCATTGTGGCGGGCTTCGACGGCGCCTCTGCCCACCTCCTCTCGCTGGCCGTTGTCAAAGAGCACCGCCGCCGTGGCATTGCCCGTGCCCTTGTGCGCGTACTCCAGGGTCGCCTGCGTGAACGCGATTGCGAGCAGATAACCGCCTTTGCCGCACCAGAAGATTACGTAGCCGAGTCCTTCTTAACCTCACAGGGTTGGCAACGCGCTTCCGGTTCTGCCTGGACGCAACGCCTCTGAGGCCGGCGCCTCGCGTTACGCCGCACTGCCTCGCTTCCCCGGCGCAAAGCCCCTCCGCCTGCGCACCACGTATACCGCTGCGCCCGCAGCAATCACCACGCTCCCGGCGGCGACCGACTCCCACGGCAACGTCACCGCCAGTACCCC
>SLAK01000384.1 GCA_007126855.1 Dehalococcoidia bacterium
CCGACCGATGTCACATTGGCCAGTATATCAGCGGCTTACCGGGTTACTCGCGCGGCAGGCCGAGGCCGCGGGTGGCGATGACCGTGCGCTGGATCTCGCTGGTACCGCCTTCGATGGTGTTGGCGACGCTGCGGAGGTACTGGTAGTGGAAGGGGAAGGCGGAGGAGTCTTCGTGCGTGGCCTGGCCCTGCATCCCAAAGGCGCTGAGGGCGGTGGCCGCGACCTGCTGCTGCATCTCGGCGCCAAAGAGCTTGGCCATCTGCGCTTCGCGGTTCGGGGCGACGCCGGTCTTCTCCTGGATGGAGGCGATGTTGTAGGCCATCATCCGGAGCACCGTGACCGAAAGCGCGTGATCGGCGACGCGGTGGCGGATGCTGGGCGAGACGCCACCGGCCTTCGAGGACAGGTACTGGACCAGTTCGTCGACCGTGCGGCGCGCCGTTGAGGTGGCGCCGATGGAGGAGCGCTCGAAGTCGAGGCCGACGGCGACGTTATACCAGCCGCGGTTTTCCTCGCCGATGAGCTGGGAAGCGGGGACGCGCACGTCTTCGAAGAAGACCTCGTTGAATTCGTGGGAGCCGGCCATGTTGACCAGCGGGCGAACGGTGATGCCGGGGGAGTCCATCTTCACGGCGAAGGTGGACAGGCCTTTGTGCTTGGGCGCATCCGGGTCGGTCCGGGCGGCAAGCCAGCCCCAGTCGGCATAGTGGCCCAGGCTGGTCCAGATCTTCTGGCCGTTGATGATGTAGTCGTCGCCATCACGGACGGCGCGGGTCTGCATGGACGCGAGGTCGGAGCCGGCTTCCGGTTCGGAATAGAGCGTGCACCAGATGTCGTCGCCGCTGGCGATGCGGGAGAGGTACTGCTTCTTCTGCTCGTCGGTGCCATAGAGGATGATGACAGGCCCGACCCAGGCGACGCCCATGTTGATAACGCCGGGCACACGGTGGTAGGCCATCTGCTCGTTGAAGAGGAGCTGCTGCATGGGGGAGGCGCTCATGCCACCGTATTCCTCGGGCCAGGGGAGTGCGAGCCAGCGGCGCTCGGCCAGGCGCTGCATGACCTGGCGCTCTATCGCGAGCCGCTCTTCGAGTGTCCCTTCGCGCGCGGAGTCCCAGCCTGCGGGAAGTTCGCTTTTGATGAAGCCGGTGACTTCGTCCTGGAAGGATTGCTGGTCGGAGGTAAGTCGGAAATCCATGCGCGAGGCCCTCGTGGAAAATGCTGTGGTGTTCAGTCTAACGGTCAGCGCAGTTCTGGGCCGACTCGCCAACGAGTACTTCGACAACGACGACAATCCCGAGTCTGCCAGCGAGGAGTCAGTAGCTATAATCGCGGGGTGACCAGCGACCAGCAGAGTGACCAGAAGCCGCGCCTCGTCGTCCTCGACTCCCACGGGATCCTGTTCCGCGCCTTTTTCGCGCTGGCGAATGCGCCGAGCCCGCTCATGACCAGCAAGGGCGAGCTCACTTTCGCCACCTACGGCTACGCGGAGTCGCTGCTGCGCGTCTTCGACCAGCTGAAGCCGACGCACATCTGCGCCGCCTGGGATGCTCCGGGCAAGACCTTTCGCCATGAAACCGACGAGAGTTACAAGGCCACGCGACGCGAGACCCCTTCGGACCTGTTGCCCCAGATGGCGCGCGTCCGTGAGCTGCTGGACGCCTTCAACATCCCGATCTACGAAGTGCCCGGCTACGAAGCCGACGACGTGGCGGGCTCCATCGCCAGGAAGGCTGCGGATGAGGGTGTCGAAACCTACATCGTCACGCTGGATACCGACCTGGTGCAGCTCCTGGGGCCACGGGTCAAGCTCTTCATGTTTCGCCCCTACCAGCGCGACACGGTGACCTATGACGCCCAGAGCGCGGCGGAACGCTGGGGCTTCGAACCGAAGTACATGGTGGACTTCAAGGCGCTGAAGGGCGACGCAAGCGACAACATCCCGGGCATCCGTGGCATCGGCGAAAAGACGGCTGCCGAGCTGATCCGGCAGTTCGGCCCCGTCGAGTCGATCTTCGAACACCTGGACGAGATCAAGAAGCCGTCGATCCGGGCGAAGCTGGCCGATGCGAAGGAACAGGCGCTGCACGCCAAGGCCATGGTTACCATCGATACAAGCCTGGATGTGGACTTCGACCTGGACACCGCGGTCCTGAAGGACTACGACCGAGACCGTGTGGTCACGCTGTTCCGCGAGCTGGAATTCCGGACGCTGCTGCAGCGGCTGCCTGAAAGCCTGAGCGCTGTCGCCGCGCCCAGGGCGGAGTCGGGCCCGACCGACTACCGCATCGTGATGTCGGAAGAGTCATTGGCCGAGCTGACGGAGGAGCTATCGCAGGCAGAGCAGGCCGCAGTGCTCAGCTACAGCACCGCTGGCGACGGGAACCACCAGCTGATGCTGGGGATCGCGCTGAGCACGAAGGAAGGCAGCGGCTGGTACATCCCGGTGGGTCATGCGCCGACACTGGACGACGACGGCCGGCAGCTCAGCCTTTCGCGCGTTGCTGAAGCGCTCGGGCCGCACATGGCCAACGAGTCGCTGGAGAAGGTGACCTACGGCGGCAAGTACGCCATGCACGCGTTCGAGCGCGCCGGGATGCGGCTGGCGAACCCGGCATTCGATGCCGGCATTGCCGGGTGGATCCTGGGTGAGACTTCTTCGACGCTCGAGGCGCTGGCGAACGAGCGGCTGGGCATCGAGATCCCCGCGGTGGCATCGCTCGGGGGGACAGGCCGCTCGGCCACACCACTGCCGCAGGTGGCCGTCGAGAAGGTGGCGCAGAGCGCCTGCGCCTGTGCCGATGCGTTGATTCGCCTGCGGCCGGTGCTGCACGCGCAGATCGAGGAGCGCAACCAGCAGGAGTTGCTCTATGGCATGGAGATGCCGCTGGTGCCCGTGCTCTTCCGCATGGAGAAACTCGGCATCGCGCTGGACGTCGAGGTGCTGCGCGAGCTGAACACCACGATGAGCGTCGACATCAAGGAGGCCGAGCGCGCCATTTACGACCTGGTGGGGCACGAGTTCAATATCGGTAGCCCGAAGGCGCTGAGCGACGTCCTCTTCAACGAGCTGGGGCTGCCGAAGTCGCGCAAGACGACGCAGGGCTACAGCACCGACCAGCGCTCGCTCGAAGCGCTACGGGAGGCGCACCCGATCATCGAGCGCATTTTCGAATACCGGCAGCTCACGAAGCTGAAGTCGACCTACCTGGACGCGCTGCCGGCGACGGTCGCCGAAGACGGGCGCATTCATACGGATTTCCAACAAACGGTGGCGAGCACCGGGCGGCTGAGCAGCACGAACCCGAACCTGCAGAACATCCCAATCCGGAGCGACATCGGCGCGAGCATCCGGCG
>SLAK01000081.1 GCA_007126855.1 Dehalococcoidia bacterium
GGCCTTATGGCGATGGCCATGGGCCTGCCAATGCTCCTCTTCTCCCTGGTCGGCGGCGCGATTGCCGACCGCGTCAATAAGCGCAACCTGACAGCCGGGACACAGGTATTCCCGTTCATCTTCTCGTTCACTGTCGCAATCCTGGTGCTCACCGGCTTGATCTCGATACCCATCCTGGTCGCCTTCGGGCTGGTGCAGGGCACCGCGTTTGCCTTCGGTATGCCGGCCCGGCAGCCGCTGATGATCCAGGTGGTCGGCCGTGAGCACATGCTCAGCGCGATGGCGCTCGGCAGCGCCGCGATGAATGCCACCCGTCTCATCGGCCCGGCGTTGGCCGGGCTGCTGATCAGCCTCCAGGGAGTCGAACTTTCGTACTTCGTCCAAAGTGGCTTTTCCGCGCTGAGCGTGCTGCTCTTGCTCGCGATCCCAGCGTCTCTGGGCCGCGCGACCCCCGCAGGCCCGGGCATGCAGCGCGGCGGGATCGCTCAGGAGATCGGGCGAGGCCTTCGCTACGTCGCGGGACATAAGACGCTGCGCCTGCTGCTAATGATGGCATTCATCCCGGCGCTCTTCGCCATGCCCTACCAGATGTTGCTGGCTGGCTTCGTCGAAGGGGATCTGGAACGGGGCGCGGGCGCGTTCGGCCTGCTGCAGACCATGGCCGGCGTCGGCGCCCTCGTCGGCTCGATCATGGTCGCTTCGCTGGTCGACTTTCCCCGCAAGCCGCTCATCCAGCTCTGCGCGGGCCTGCTCGCGGCCCTTGGGCTCGTCTCCCTTGGCATTACGACGCTCTGGTGGGGCTACCCCGCCGCGTTAGCCGCCGTGCTGCTGCTCGGGATCACCCTTGCGAGCTACCAGACACTGAACATGGCGATGCTCATGTCCGCGGCCGACGAGGCCTACTACGGTCGCGTTATGAGCATTATGATGCTCAGCTTCAGCGTCATGCCCTTGATGGCCGCGCCGCTGGGGCTCATGGCGGACGTCGTGGGCACCACGAATCTGTTTGTCGGTCAGGGCATTGCCGTTGGGAGCTTGCTCATTATCGTGAGTCTCGCCAACCCCCGGTACATCTTTGGCCGCGTCGAACCGCCGCCGTCCCAGGCGGAGTCTGCCGCCGTGCTCGAAGGGGAACCCGCCCCCGCCGGGCGGCCCCCTCGCTGAAAGCGCCTGTGTCGCCCCTCTTGCCGTCGAGCTCTTCGGCCTGGACTAGACCCGGCGCCCTTGCCTCAGCAAACAACAGGCCCCTCCTGGCGGCGCGCCGGGAGGGGCTTTGTGTTTTGTATGTGACCTGCGCGAACTCTACGTCTGTGCCTCTTCGCGGGCCTTCCGCAGCCGCTCCAGCCCTTCCTTCATCACCGCAGGCATTTCCTTGCCGGCATCGTCGAAGGCCTTGGTCATGGCCTTCGGTGTCGCGCCAAAGATGCCGCGGCGGTTGTCTTCGACGAAGTCGCGCGCCCAGGTCAAGCGGTCGACGTGTCCCTGGAACACCGGCGCCACATAGCGCATGAGCAACTCGTAGGACTTGAGTAGCTTGTCTGTCGGCGCCCATTCGTGAGCGAAGCAGAGCAACGTGCCAAAGCCACCCGAGAGGTCCACCAGCGTCTGGATCTTCTCGATGGCGTCCTCGGGCGTGCCGACGATGATCGAGCGCGCCTCCATGGCCTTCTCGATGTCGCCCGTCGCATCGCCGAAAAGCCCGCCGACGCGCTGGTCTTCGTCCCGGACATCGCCGTAGTATGCCCGCTCCGCGAAGCCGCGCCGGACGTCCTCGATGGCCTGCTCGCGTGTCTCGGCAAGGTAGAGGTTGACCACCACCCGCCAGTTCCTCCGGTCGACCGCCTGGCCGTGGTCGGCGGCGGCTTCTTCGGTCCAGCCCCAGACGCGCTTGAACGAGTCGCTATCTGCGCCGGCGACCGAGAGCAACGAAACGCCGTGCTTGCCGGCAAGCGTCGGACCGCTCGGCGTGACCGTGACTGCGGTCGCGAACTCAGGATGCGGGTCCGAGTACCAGGCCATTTGCAGCTTGGCTTCGTTCAGTTCGAACCAGTCGGTCTTCATCGTCAGCGGTTCTTCGCTGCGGGCCAGGTGCATGATGGCGTCGAGCGCCTCGGCCTGCCGCTGCCGCTGCAGCTCGGTGGGGATGCCCATCATGTACGCATCCGAGGTCAGCGCCCCCGGGCCGACGCCCAGCATCGCGCGCCCCTGGGTCTGGTGGTCAAGCTGCAGAAAATCGTCCGCTACCATCAGCGGGTGGTGGTAGGGCAGGCTCACCACGCCCGTGCCCAGCCGGATGCGCTTGGTGCGCTCCGCCAGCGAAGCGATGGCGATCATTGGGTTGGAGATCAGCTCGCGGCCGAAGGAGTGGTGCTCGCCGATCCATGCTTCGTCGAATCCGAGCTGCTCCAGGGCCACCACAAGGTCCAGGTCGCGGTGGATTGCCCGCGTAGGGTGCTCGCCAATCGCATGCCACGGTGCGACGAAAATGCCGAACTTCATCCGGCAGGGTGG
Source organism: Dehalococcoidia bacterium (assembly GCA_007126855.1). Taxonomy (GTDB): domain Bacteria; phylum Chloroflexota; class Dehalococcoidia; order Tepidiformales; family Tepidiformaceae; genus SLAK01. Next base: position 2,512 of record SLAK01000081.1, read on the forward strand.
TCTTGTTGTCATGTGCGTCTCCTCTGTGGGGCCGCCTGGGCGACCATTCGGTGAAGGCTAAATATATCGGGGATCGACGCCCATACCAACCCCCCGGAAAGCGTGGCGCGAGCCCGGGAACAAACGGCCGGGCTCGCGCTCTACTTCTCATTCGTGGCCAAACGCACGTTCCGGGCGGCGCAGAGCCTAGATTGGGCTTTGGCGGCCCTGCTGCACGCCTGCGGCCGCATCGGCGTCGTGCTGCGCCCGCGTCTGGCCGATGTTCCACATGGGCTCGGCGCCGGTGAGGTCGGTCATGGTCTTCCAGTTCGCTTCGACCCAGTTCGCGTCCGGCTCTGTGCCGGGGTCGACCTGGAGGCCTTCGTTCTTGACGAAGGAGCAGCGGTTGAAGCCACCCCCGGCCGCTTCAATGATGATCCCGCTCTCGGTGCACTGCGGCGAGGCCATGTAAGTCACCGCCGGGGCCACAAGCTCGGGCCGCATGGCCTTGAGCCGCTCCTCGGGCATAAGCGCTTCGGTCATCCGCGTGGCCGCGGCCGGCCCGATGATGTTCACCAGCACGTTGTACTTGGCGCCTTCCAGCTTTGCGACGTTCATGAGCCCGACCATGCCCGCCTTCGCGGCCGCATAGTTGCTTTGCCCAAAGTTGCCATAGAGCCCGGACGAGGATGTGGCGAGCACCACCCGGCCATACGCCTGCTGCCGGAAGACCGGCCATGCATGCCGCATCACCGTGTAGCAGCCCTTCAGGTGGGTCGCGATGACGGCGTCCCAATCGTCTTCGCCCATGTTGTGCAGCGCCGCATCGCGCAGGA
>SLAK01000156.1 GCA_007126855.1 Dehalococcoidia bacterium
CGGCCATCGGGGCAGGGCCTTCGCCCAGGAGTTCCCGCGCGCCCTCGTCGGGAAGCCAGCCGACGAAGCTCATGAAGCCCTGGTTCATCGCCAGGTTCCATGCTGTTGCAGCATCTATGCGAGCTACAGCCTCCCATACGCGCATCATCTCGGACGGGGACAGCTCGAATCCGCCGTAGGCACGCGGCGCATTCATAGCGTAGAGCCCGGCATCGAACAGGGCCTGGAAGACAGCGCGCGGGAGCTTGCGGTCAGTGTCGCCCTGTGCTGCGTGGGTCTCTATCATGGGCCGGATGTGCACGACGGCATCGAGCAGTTCTGTGGTTGGGTCTTTTGTGATTTGGCCAGATGTCATGATCATTCTCCTGCTGCGAGCGCAACGCTGGACGTGTCCAGCTTGATGAACCTGGTGCAAACGGACGGCCGAGATTGAACCCGGCCGGCCCCCGCTAGTTGAAGAAGTGGAAGCGGAAATTCGGCGCCGGCATATCCAGGACGTTGAGGATGGTCGAGTTCGTACCCAGCACATCCTGGATCACCTCCCCGCGCCTCCTGCGGTAGCGGCCGGTGCCCCCGGTGACAGTCCGCACCGTCTCCACACCTCCTTCCACGCCGGAGGAGGTGAGTTGGTCTGCCGGTGACGGGTGCTCCGTGCTCACTTCTCCAAGCAGGTATTCCTGGTGCGTAACCCCCGCGGGCTCCAGGCGTCCGGGGTGCACCATGAGCCAGCCCCGGCAGAGCCAGAGGCCGACGACTTCGTCCTCGTGCTCGTCGATGTCGATCTCTTCGCCCGTCGGCAGTGTGCCGCCGGGATAGATGTGCCCCTCGACGGAAAACGAGACACCCCGGAGGTCGCCGTCGTCGGCATTCAGGGCGCCCGCCATAATCGGGGCGAAGGTGGGTCCGATGCAGGCAACGTCGATGGTCAAATAGGATGCCTGGAGCGGTCGTGAGTCTGGCTCAGCCGATGCCTCGGCGGGGCGCCAGAACGCCCCAAACGCCAGGGCAGCGGCACCGGCGCCAGCGCCTGTCAGGAGCCTTCGTCGGTTGATAGCGTGTGTCATGTCAATCTCCGTTCCTCATGCTGGTGATGGGTCCGCAAAGCCGGGTCCTCGACGGCGGCTCCTCGATCCGCCACCGGTGCAGAGGACCTGCTCCTGCCGTTCAGGCGGGGAGGCCGAGAGCGGCTTCGGCGTTGATGGGGTAGTAGCTGTTTCGGCTGGATGCGCCGAGCCCGTCGTCGATGAAGCGGCGGAGCGACTCCACGGAATCCGCTTCGTAGACGCAGAACGCTGATGCGTTGTCCATGCTGGGAAAGAACATGATGTTCCTTAGCCCAGGAGGTGGAGCTGGAACCTGTTCAAGGATCCCCCAGAAGGCCTTCGGATCCTGGATCTGATGGTGAATGACGACGTACATGAGTTCCTCCTTGCCGTGCTCGCATCGTTCCTGATGCGGCATGCGAAGAAAGCTACGGCCAGAAGGCGAGCCTTCCATGAGTCGAGGAACTCATTCGGCGCGTACTGCGCTACCTATTTTCAGGTTAGCTGCCGGCGCTTCGTGTCTCAGTTTCGGACGAGCTTCCTGGCGGTGACGCCGACTCGTGTGCCGTAGACGCGAGCCCTTGCTCGACGGCGTAGGCCACCGCTGACGCGCGCGCGGACCGTCCCGAAGCGCCGAGCTTCGAATAGATGTTGGCCAGATGATTGCCGACGGTCCGTTCACTAAGCACGAGCCGCCGGGCGATCTCGGCGTTGCTCAATCCTTTTGCAGCCAGGCGCAGCACTTCGACCTCGCGATCAGTGAGGCCGTGGGGTTCGCCCGCCGCTGCGTGAGGAGAAAACTTGAGGCCGCCGGGGACTGCGTCGCTTGCCCTCGCGATGAACCGATCGCGGTCACGCGGCTCAAGCGTATCGGCTATGTCACCCAGTACTTCCCGTGCAGCGTCCAGGTGGCCGTTCGCCCCGGTGCGATCGCCCTCAGTACGCACAATAGTGGCGAGCTCCCTGTGCATCTGCCAGAGCAGCGGCAGTTCTCCCCTGGCCTCCGCAGCCGGGATGGCTTCCAGCAGGAGCTCCCGCGCGTCTTCGGTGCGTCCGAGCGCTGCCAGGGCGCCGGCCCGCGTCCGCCACAGCCAGGGGAGGACAAGGTCAGCCCGCATGTTCGCCGCGGAATCGACGAGCTGGTCGACGATGTCGAGTGCCGCGGACGGGCGGCCTTCGGCGAGAGCGAGCTGTGCGTTCGCATGCCAGAGCAGGCGGTCACAGAAGCCGCGGGTGCCGTGCGCGTGGTGCAGCGTCGTCTGCATGACATCGTGGGCGGTGGACAGGTCGCCGTCCGCCAGGCACGCACGAACGAGCACACTGCAGGCGCCACTCCGCCAGGGCCTTGAGCCCATTTCCTGTGCGAGATGGAGCGACTCCGTGAGTTCTTCCCGTGCACGAGCAGGCTCCAGCAGAGCCAGGTAGATCATCCCGAGAGCATGGCGTGCGCCACAGATCCACTGGAAATGATCGAGCGAGCTCGCGATCTTCAGCGCCTCTTGAGCACAGGAGCGGGCGGCGCCGAGTTCGCCGAGGACTGAAAACGCCTGCGCCGATTGGATGAGCGCGAAGGCCTGGGCCGATGGCTGTGCGATTTCTTGTGCGATCTCAACGGCGCGACTGCACAGGTCGCGAGCGGTCGAGAGTGAGACTCCGTCGGCAACCATGGTATGTGTGGAATCGGCGCCGCTCGCGACGCGCATGGCGAGCGCTGAACAGAGTGTCGGAAGGTCGCCATGCTGCTCAAGCAATGCGATGGCACGATCGTAGGCGTTCACTGACCCGAGCAGGTCACCATCCATGAACAGGGCCATGCCCAGCAGGTCAAGCGTGCGGCCAACGGCGAGCGGTGCGTCGTGCTGTTCAAGGATCGCAAGAGCTTGCTCATGCATCGACACCGCGATATCAGTTTCGTCGACATTGCCGTGCCAGTTACCGAGCCGGTTCAGGCTCTCCGCAATGTGCCGTTCATCTCCGGACATCCGCGCGAGATCCAGGGCGCGGCAATACTCCTCCCCTGCGCGCTGATAGTCGCGCGATGCCCAGAGCAGTCCGAGGTCAAGCGTCGCCCGCCACTCTGTGCCGGCGTCGCCTTGTGTGCGTGCCCGCGCGCGAGCCTCCTCGTAGTCCGCGAACGCCCGGTCGAAGTCGCCGAGCGTGTCGAACGCATGAGCGCGTTCGAGGAAGACGGACGGCGATGGTTCCCGTGCGAGAAGATGGGCGGCATCGATCGCCCGGTCGAAGTAGGCAATCGCGGCCACGGGCGCGTGCA
>SLAK01000051.1 GCA_007126855.1 Dehalococcoidia bacterium
CGGATTGCCGCGCCGGGCGCGTTTGGAATGGCGATGGCGACGGCGTCCACGTCGTGGTCGACGATGAGGCGTTCCAGATCGTCGTCGGTGCCGAGGACGCGGAGGCCATGGATGCGGGTGTGTCGCAGGCGTTCATCGTTGTCGACGAAGCCGACGGGCTGGTAGTTCAGCTTTGCGTTGTCCTGGAGTTGACGGGCGAGGAGCTGGCCATTGTGGCCGGCGCCGATGATGAGGAGACGCCGCGACGCGCCGGGCGCCCAGGGTGCACGGGCGAAGACCCGGGTACGCATTTTGACCAGGGCCATACCCGGGAATGCGAGCGCGCCAGCCATGAGGATGACGGAGAGGGGGAGGCCGCGTTCGGGGAGAAAGATGCTGGCGGTGAAGATGAGGCCGGTGACCACGAACACGGCGCGGAAGAGATTGAGGACATCACCGATGCTGCCATAGCGCCAGATGGTTCGGTAGACACCGAAGCCAACATTGGCGGCCACATAGAGGAGGGCAATGAGCGGGAAGATGCGGACCACGAATCCGGCGTTGCGACCGGGCACATCGCCATCGAAGCGCAGCATGAGGGCTGCGCTGAATGCGACAGCGAGGACAGCGACATCCAGGGCAACGGCGACCGCGAAAGCGAGGGGATCGCCGCCGACGAGACGGCCGAGGAGGCGGCGGGGAAAGGTTGCGCGGCCGGTTTCGGCGTCCATCAGCGGGCACCTGAACCGGAAAGCACCACAGCCGAAGTTCGCCAGAGGATGCGGAGATCAGTTAGCACGGAGTGCTGTTCCACGTAGGACAAATCGTAGGAAAGCGTTTCATCATAGGTCAAATTCGAACGACCGCTGGCCTGGGCGGGGCCAGTGATGCCCGGAAGCACATCGTGGCGGCGATGGTAGCCGGGCGGATACTGGGCGACGATAGCAGGGATCTCCGGGCGCGGACCGACGAGCGACATTTCGCCCCTGAAGACGTTGATGAGGTTGGGCAGCTCGTCGATGGAGGTTTTCCTGGCGAACGCGCCCCATCGAGTAAGCCGGGGGTGGCGCTCACCGGGCGGGGTGAAGACGAAGGTTGTGAAGTCCTCGATGTGGTAGTGCTCCTCTTCGCCCGGGCGAGGGTGGCGCATGGTCCGGAGCTTATACATGCGGAAGGTCTTGCCGTGGAGGCCGACGCGCTCCTGGATGAAGAAGGGATTGCCCCGGAGGTCGATTGCCAGCACCACTGCCATCACAGCGACGACGATCGCTGCGATGGGAGCGATGAGCAGGGTGATGGCCACATCCAGAAAGCGTTTCACGATTTCCTAGGATGCCGTTGAACGGGCAAACGGAGAAGTGGGGACGGGCGCCGGCCGGTTAATTCCCGCCGACCGGCGCGTGCTGGGCTGCCAGGTGTTCAAGCACGGACGGCAGCGCGTCGGGCGTGACGGAGATGGAGTCGATACCGAGCGAGGCGAGGAATTCGGCGAAGCCCGGGTGGTCGCTGGGAGCCTGGCCGCAGAAGCCGACAGGCCGTCCCTTGCTGTGGGCAACCTGGATGATCTGCTCGATAGCGCGCTTCACGCCGGGGTCGCGTTCGTCGTAGATGTGGGAAAGGATCTCGGAATCGCGGTCGACGCCCAGGACGAGCTGGGCCAGGTCGTTAGAGCCGATGGAGAAGCCGTCGAAGATCTCGGCGAATTCATCGGCCAGGAAGACGTTGTTCGGGATTTCGGCCATAACGTAGATCTCCAGGCCATCCTCGCCGGAGCGGAGGCCGTTGCTGGCCAGCTCGTCGAGCACCAGGTGGCCTTCGTTTATGGTGCGGCAGAAGGGGACCATGACCTTCACGTTGGTGAGGCCCATGGTTTCGCGGACGCGGCGGATGGCCTGGCATTCGAGGGCGAAGCCATCGCGGTAGCGATCGTCGTAGTAGCGAGAGGCGCCGCGGAAGCCGATCATGGGGTTGGCCTCTTCGGGCTCGAAGTAGCTGCCGCCAAGCAGGCCGGCGTATTCGTTGGTCTTGAAGTCGGAGAAGCGGACCAGGATAGGCCGCGGGTAGAAGGAGGCGGCCACCTGGGCGATGCCTGAGGACAGCCGGTCGATGAAGAATTCGGCGGGGGAGGGGTAGCCGTTGGTGCGCTCGGCGATTTCGGCGCGGACGCCAAGGTCGCGGACGCGCTCAGGGCGCAGGAGAGCCATGGGGTGGATGCCGATCCAGCTTGAGACCACGAATTCGATGCGAGTGAGTCCGACACCGGCGGTAGGCATCTGGCCCAGGAAGAAGGCGTTGGCCGGGTTACCCAGGTTGAGCATGACGGGGACGGCAGCTTCCGGCAGCTCTTCGGCGGCGATTTCCTGGCGGTCGAACTCGACGACGCCTTCGTAGACGACGCCTTCGTCGCCTTCGGCGCAGGACACGGTGACTTCAGTGCCGTCGGCAAGGTCGCGCGTGGCGGCGCCGGTGCCGACAACACAGGGGATATCGAGTTCACGAGAGACTATGGCAGCGTGGCAGGTGCGGCCGCCGTGATCGGTGACGACTGCGCCGGCGCGTGCCAGGATGGGCTCCCAGTCGGGGTCGGTCATGGGTGCGACCAGGATCTCGCCCTTTTCGAAGGAACCCAGCTCGTCGATGGAGCGGACCACACGCGCTTTTCCAGTGCCCACCTTGTTACCGACGGCTTTGCCGCGGGCGAGGACGTTGCCGGTGCCCCGCCGCTGGTAGACCTCGAAGCGTGGCGGGCCGGCCTGCGAGTGCACAGTTTCGGGGCGCGCCTGGACGATAAACAGTTCGCCGGTCCGGCCGTCCTTGGCCCATTCGATGTCCATGGGCATGGGGTTGCCATTGTCATCCAGGTAGTGGTCCTCGATGGCGACGCCCCAGCGCGCAAGCTGGAGGGCTTCGTCGTCGGTGATGACCAGGCGAAGGCGATCTTTTTCCGGAACGGAGACTTCGCGGACAGTGCGGGCGCCGCCCTCCGCGTAGATGAGCTTGACCTCCTTCTCGCCGCGCTCCCGGCGGATAACGGAGCGGTATCCGTCGCGGAGGGTCGGCTTGTGGACCCAGAATTCGTCGGGGTTGACGCGGCCCTGGACGACGGTTTCGCCGAGGCCATAGGCGCCGTTGATCATGACGACATCGCGGAAGCCGCTCTCGGTATCAAGCGTGAAGAGCACGCCGGCGCAGGCCAGGTCGCTGCGCACCATCTTCTGTACGCCGACCGAGAGGGCGACCTGGCGGTGGTCGAAATCCCGGTGTTCGCGGTAGACGATGGCGCGGTCGGTGAAGAGCGAGGCCATGCAGTCGCGGAC
>SLAK01000158.1 GCA_007126855.1 Dehalococcoidia bacterium
GCAGTGAACCCGACCGACACGGTGTTGCGTGACGGTTCCAGGGCTGAGGCTTTGCGCGAGATTCCTCCGCCGTACGTGCCCGGCATGGACGCGGCCGGAGTGATAGACGAGATCGGAGAAGGCACGGATACCGATCTGCAGGTCGGTGACGCCGTGATGGCGATGGTCATTCCCGCGGGAACGCATGGCGCTTATCGGGAAAGCATCGTCCTGGCGGCAGACTCGGTGGCCCGGGCCCCGGCCGGTTCCACACACATCGAGGCCGCGACGCTGCCAATGAACGGCCTCACCGCACGCTTGTCGCTTGACCAGCTCGCGCTCAAGCGGGGGCAGACCCTCGCGGTGACCGGCGCAGCCGGGTGCTACGGCGGCTATGTTGTCCAGCTTGCGAAGGCCGAGGGGTTGTGGGTAATCGCTGACGCGTCGAGCGCCGATGAACAGCTCGTCCGCGACCTGGGTGCCGACGTCGTCGTGCCACGGGGTGACGACATTGCTACGCGCATTCGCGAGGTGGTGCCGGAAGGTGTCGACGGCCTCGCGGACGGCTCAGTTCAGCGAGAAACGGCAGTCGGAGCGGTGAAGGACGGCGGGGGCTTCGCGTCTGTACGTGGATGGAGGGGCGACGGAGAGCGCGGGATAACCTTCCACGTGACCTGGGTACGCCAGTACGACCACCGGGCCGACCTGCTCGACCGCCTCCGGCAACACGTGGAGGATGGCCAGATCACGTTGCGCGTCGCCGCGACATACGCTCCGGAAGAAGCAGCCGAAGCCCACAGGCGCCTGGAGGCCGGCGGCACCCGCGGTCGGTGCGTGATCGCCTTCTAACGCAGTCAGTCAAAGAGGCTAGTCGAAGCTGGTGGTCGCTGTTGGTCGTGGGACAGCGCGAGCCTGCTAATGGACAAACCACGCTGCGCTAAGCGCGGGAAGCCGCCACCGGCGAGCGCCGTGGCCAGCATCCACCAACTCCACGCCGGACGCGCTGGCAAGCAGCAGCCTGCTGAAGCGCGGTTCTACGTCGATCTCCCGCTGGAGTGACGCGCAATTGAGCGCGACCAGTGCCGGCCGTGCGCCAGTCGCCTCGCGGGTGAACACGACGACGCTATCGTCGACGACTCGCAAGGTGTGGAGGGAGCCGCGGCGCAACGACGCCTCACCTTTTCGCATGTGTATGGCCCGCCGCACGAGCGAGAGAAACGACTCCGGGTCGTCCCTCTGCGCGGCGACGTTTATCGCCGGTGGGCCGAACGGTAGCCAGGGAGACGCCTCGGTGAAGCCCCGCCCAGGGCTGCCATCCCACGGCATCGGTGTCCGCGCACCGTCACGCCCGACCGGGTCGACCGCCTGCCCGGGTGGGACCGGCACGTCCCGCATCCCGAGCTCTTCGCCGTAGTAGAGGCAGGGCGTGCCCCGCAGCCCCAGCAGCAGAAGCGTTCCCGCCCGCGCACGTTGCTCGCCGGCGCCGTCCGCGTCGTGGCGAGTTATGAAGCGCGGGACGTCATGGTTGGCGAGCGCGAAACACGCCTGCGTGCCGGAAGGCAGGTCCTCTTCCGCCTCCAGAATCGCGGCGGCTACGGATGATGCGTTCCACGGGATGAACGGGGCGCTGGGAGTCTTGCGAATCAACTGGAAGTTGAACATGAGGTGAAGGCCGTCGAGCGCCGGGGCTCCGTAGAAGTGGGAGAGCTCCCTGAGCGGAGCATAGACTTCGCCGACGGCCACCCGGTCAGGGAATTCGTCGAGCACCCGGCGGACTGCCCGCACCATCTCCGTACCGTCGGGATGAAGGTAATTGTGGTCGATGAGGAAGGGTGGCTCGGGGCCGCCTGGGACGTGGGCCGGATTCACCGGGTTGTCGGCGAGATCGGGATGCTTCGCGATGCGCCCGACTGCATCGAGGCGGAATCCATCCACGCCTCGCCGCATCCAGAAGCGCAGGACATCGCCCATCGCCTCGACAACCTCCGCGTTGCGCCAGTTGAGGTCCGGCTGCTCAGGGAGATAGGAGTGCAGGTAGTACTGGCCGGTCGCGGCATCGAACTCCCATGCGGGTCCGCCAAAGACCGCGTTCCAGTTGTTCGGTGGCCCCCCATCGGGCGCCGGATCCCGCCAGATGTACCAGTCACGCCGCGCCGACGTGGCCGAGGCGCGCGAGTCCAGGAACCACGGGTGCCGGTCGGAGGTATGGTTGAGGACGAAGTCTATGAGCACGCGGACCTGGCGACGGTGCGCTTCTTCTACCAGCCGGTCGAATGTGGCAAGGTCCCCGAACGTGGGATCAACATCCGTGAAGTCGCTTACGTCGTATCCGAAGTCCTTCAGCGGCGACGGGTAGATCGGCGATAGCCAGATGGCATCCACCCCCAGGGAGTGCTCCGTGCCGTCGTTGAGGTAATCGAGGCGGTTGATGATCCCCTGCAGGTCGCCAACCCCATCGCCATCGCTGTCCTGAAAGCTGCGGGGATATATGTGGTAGATCGTGGCTTCGCGCCACCACGGGAGTTCTTCGGTCATGGTTGCTGATCCACGATACCGGCGCGGCGGCGCTCTTACAGGGTGACAATGCACGACGCGTCCAGCCAAACCGTCAATGCCCGGTTGCCGAATCCTGCCCTGCGCCCTCGACCAATAGGCCGATGGCATCTCACGGATAGATCCTTATCATAGTTTCATCGCCGTGGATCGGCGAAGAAACCACCGGTCGCGTCCGGGCAGAGGGAAGAAGGAGCCGGCCATGCCAAAGGGCTACGTGATCTTCAGCGAAACGACCCATGACGAAGCTCGCTTCGCCGCCTATGTCGACAAGGCGGTCCCAACCGTCCTGGAAGCGGGGGGACGGCCGATCATCTTCGACGATGGCCCAGAAGTGCTCGAGGGAGAGTGGAAAGGCGCGCGGATTGTCGTGGTGGAGTTCGACTCCGTAGAAGCCGCCCGCAATTGGTACACGTCTCCCGCGTACCAGGCGATCATCGGTGAGCGGCATGCCTCGGCAGAGGCTGATGCGGTGCTCGTCGCCGGACTCGAGACGTAGCCGGCGAAATGAGACGCCACGTGCGCAGGAGTGGACGCTGGCATCCTCGCCGTACGTGCCGGTGTGCCTGGGCCTGCGGGGGGTGGCGACGAGGGGCCGGGGCGCTTCGTGCCCCGTTTGCGGCGTCGAACATCGCCGGTCGCCTCTGTGCGAACGGCTGCAAGACACCACAAATACAACGTTACACTCTTACGCGTGCCGGGTTTCCTCACGAATCCGCGCAATTCAGCGCAAATAGTGAACAGCGAAAGGCCGCATCGCTGGAACCCCGGCCGCGAGGCTTGATCCTGAAACCTTAGGGGCGGTCGGCCGGGACGAGGCGGGCAAGCTCGGCTTCGTCCTCTCGCTCCATGGCCAGCTCGGCCAGGAGCGAGTCGCTATCCCGATAGATAGAGGCGACAGCCAGCGTCTTCCCGTTCTTTCGGTAAGCGACGATGCAGTCCCGATCGGCAATACTCCCGGAAACATGCATGGTGTCCCACCCTTCCACGTGTCCGACATAGTTGATCGGCAGGTCGTAGTGCTGGCTCCAGAAGAAGGGCACCGCATCAAACGGCTCCTGCATGCCGAGGATGTTGCGAGCTGCCGTCTGGCCCTGGCGTTGCGCCACAACCCAGTGCTCCACACGAATCCGCTCCCCCGACCGGGCATCCGGCCACCGTGCGATGTCGCCCGCGGCCCAGATTCCGGGGACGCTCGTTTCGAGGAATTCATTGACGAGGACACCCCGGTCAACAGCGATGCCTGCGCCTTCTGCGAGCTCTGCTCTTGGCCGAACCCCGACACCAATAACCACGAGCTCAGCCTGGAGCTGTGCTCCGTTCTGCAGCACGACGGAGTCCGGGCGGATTTCGGATAGCGTTTGCTGCAGATGGAATTGGACTCCGTGTTCCTCATGCAGCTGCCGGACAAACGAGCCCATCTCTCTGCCCAGAAGCGGTTCCATGGGCACCGCCTCTGGAGCAACGACATGGACTGCCAGACCGCGAGTCCTGAGAGAGGCTGCCACCTCCAGGCCGATGAAGCTCGCGCCAACGACAACGGCGTTCCTGGCGCGGCCGGCCGCATCGATGATGGACCGGCTGTCGGTGACGGTCCGCAGGTAGTAGACATGCGGCTGCGCCACTCCAGGGATGTCGAGCCTGACTGGCTCCGCACCCGTTGCAAGCAGGATGGCAGCGGCACCAATTCGCTGACCATCATCCAGTACCACCTCGTGGCTGGCGCCATCAATCGCTGTCACCGTTCGCTCGAGCAGGACATGTATGTCCCGTTCCTCGTAGAACTCTGATGAGCGCAGGGGAAGCCAGTCTTCCGGCGCGGTCCCGGCAAGGTAGTCCTTGGATACATTGGGCCGGTCGTACGGCTCGGCTCCATCCCGGCTCACCAGCGTAAGGTTCCCCGAATAGCCCTCGTCACGAAGCGTGGCAGCGGCCATATCGCCGGCGGCACCACCGCCAACGATAACGACAGAGTCCGGCGCGGTGGCCAACCTTCGTATTGGGGCCGCAGGCGCCGCCTTCTCACCGACAAACACGCGCCCCTCCCGGCGGATGACCTCATAGGTCTCGACGGCCTGTAACGCGGGCGGCCGGGCGGGGCTGCCGGTGCGCACGTCGAACGCCGCGTGGTGCCACGGACACCGCAGGCACTGACCATCGAAAATACCCTCGGCCAGCGGGCCGCCATAGTGCGTGCAGGTTGCATCGAGCGCGAACACTTCGTCGCCTGCCCGAACCAGCACGATCGAAGCGCCGTGGGCGTGCCCGAGGACTGGTTCACCCTCGCGAATGCTGTCTTCCCCGACGCCCTCTCCGGCGAGGTCGACACCCTGGGGTTCTTCCTGCTCAGCGCTCATGCCGGCCACCGTCCTGCCGTTGGAAAGTCCTGCCAGCGTAGCAGCCGCACAGTTCGATCATCATTAAGAGCAACGCTGCTGGCATGGCCAGGGTTGCGCTTCGACGAGATGCAGGACTGTTGAGCGACGTCCCCGAATATCAGTAGAGGATGCCGGTGCCTCGCATGATGGCGACTGTCTCGCCATGCTGATTCGTGTAGATGGTTTCGGTAGTTGTGATCAGCATCTGGCCGATGCTGCCCGTGCGCTCGTCAACGGACGCCAGCCGCGAACGTGCCTTTAATACGTCGCCTGCGCAGATGTCGGCGAAGTACTCGATTTCGGTGCCACCATTCAGGCGCCGGTTGAGCGGCCGTCGCGGTTGAGGCAGGAGCTGCGCCCTGCGCCCTGATGTCGCATCGCTCTTGTTCGGGTCGAACACCGGCGTGCCGAGATAGCCCGGCGGCGCGAGCAGGCTCCGGTAGCCCGCCTGCTTCGCCGCTTCTTCGTCGTAGAACACCGGGGCGGTGTGGCCCACGGCACGCGCAAACATCCGGACCTGGATCCTGTCTACTTCGCAGGTCCAGGGCTCCGATTCCTTGCCGATCGCCGCCCGCATCTCATCGGTGATGAGGGATTCAGTTGCGTGTTCTGCCATCGCTCGCTCCGGTATCGACGTGAGGGCAACGCTAACGAAATCCGGGGCCCGAGTAAACCGCATGGCAGGGGCCTCACGTTCTTTGACCACGCTCTTTGCCCGCTCATACAATCGGGCAACCGTCGCGCCAGTCCTCTCTCGATCTGAACGGCACCTCCCTGTGACAACATGTCCGGACGCGCTCGTTGACGACGAGCCCCGGCCCGGATGCGGCACACAAACTACAGAGGAGGATGGCCATGGCCTGGGAGTTTCAGACCGACCCCGAGTTCCAGGAGGAGATCGACTGGATCGACGAATTCGTGCGCGAGGAGGTCGAACCGCTCGAGTTCCTGCTCGGCAGCCCCGTCGATCTCAAGCAGCCCCGCTACGAGGAGCTCGTCCGCCCGCTGCAGGCGAAAGTCAAGGAGCGTGGCCTGTGGGCATGCCATCTCGGCCCCGAGCTCGGCGGCAAGGGCTATGGACAGGTCAAGCTCGCGCTCATGAACGAGCAGTTCGGGCGGGCGCGCTTTGGACCGGTGGTCTTCGGCGCCCAGGCGCCCGACACCGGCAACTCCGAGATCCTGGCCCACTATGGCACCGAAGAGCAGAAGGAGCGCTACCTCCAGCCGCTTCTCGACAACCAGATCGTCTCCTGCTTCTCCATGACCGAACCCCAGGGCGGCGCCGACCCCACCCAGTTCCGCACCACCGCGGTCGCTGACGGCGACGAATGGGTCATCGACGGCGAGAAGTGGTTCTCCTCCAACGCCAAGTACGCGTCCTTCTTCATCACGATGGCCGTCACCGACCCTGAAGCGCCGCCGCACCAGCGGATGTCGATGTTCATCGTGCCGGCCGAGACGCCTGGCATCGAGATCATTCGCAACCTGGGCTTTCACGGGGAGTCCGACCCCACCCACGCTTACATGCGCTACAACGAAGTACGCGTACCGCGGCAGAACATGCTCGGCGGCCAGGGGCAGGCTTTCGTCGTGGCTCAGACTCGCCTCGGAGGAGGCCGCATGCACCACGCAATGCGCACCGTGGCGCAGGCGCAGCGGTGCTTCGACCTGATGTGCGAGCGAGCCCTTTCGCGGACAACGAAGGGCGAGCGCCTTGCGGACAAACAGCTCGTTCAGCAGATGATCGCAGACACCTGGATCCAGCTTCGGCAATTTCGTTTGCTCGTCCTCGAGACCGCATGGCTCATCGACCATCACAACGATTACCTGAAGGTCCGCAAGAACATCTCGGCGGTGAAGGCGACGATGCCGAAAGTCCTGCACGATGTCGCGTCAGCAGCACTGCAGGTCCATGGATCACTGGGCATCTCGACGGACATGCCCTTCACGGACTACATCATCAACTCGTACCACATCGGGCTCGCCGACGGCCCGACCGAAGTGCACAAAGTGACCACCGCGCGCCAGGTGCTGCGGGATTACCAGGGTGGTGACGAGATCTTCCCGAGCGGGTACCGCCCACACGTCCGCGAGCGGGTGCGGGAGCGCTACGGATTCCTCCGCGAGGAATAGCCGGCAGCCGGCCTGCAGTCACGGACAGGCCGGCCATGCTGTCACCGAGCGAGGTTTGTCAGCGGGTCATGTCCGTAAGGACCCCGCGGCCGACATAGCGGCCTGCTTCGAGCTCGTCGAACACCTCGCCCACTTCCGAGAGTGCCGCCGTGCGGCCCACGTGGGTTTTGACCTGGCCGGCCGCGGCAAGGTCGACGACTTCGCGCATGTCCTGCACGGTACCCACGGCCGAGTAAATCAGCCTCGGGTCCTTCAGGAAGAACTCCCAGGGATTCAGTTCCAGGTTGCCTTCGCTTGACGCGGGGATACCGACGCCAACCCAGAGGCCGCCGCGCCGAAGCATGTCCAGGCCGAGCTTGAAGCCGGCGAGCTTCGCGGAGAAGACCAGGCTCGCGTCCACGCCACCGAACTCCTGGACGGCTTCCGCTGCTTCGTCTGCACTCAGGACCTGGTGGGCGCCCAGGGACTGGATGAACTTGAGCCGATCCTCGCCGATGTCGACGCCAACGACCTTGTAGCCAAATGCGCTGGCGATTTGTACGGCGTAGTGGCCGAGGCCGCCGGCGGCTCCAATGATGGCGATGGGGCGGCCAGGGAGAATCTGGTGCTTCAGCAGCTTCTTGACAGCGCCGTAGGCGGTGAGGCCCCCGCATGCGAGCGGCACCTCTTCGTCGCTGATGCTGTCGGGGAGCTTCACCAGGGACTTCGCCCAGACCGTGAACTCCTGCGAGAAGGTGCCCATGATCCCCCGGGTCTGCGCGCAGTGGCGTGGCTCACCGCGCAGGCAATACTCGCAGGCGCCGCACCAGTAGCCGCCGCCCGTTCCCCCCAGGCCCAGGATCACGCGGTCTCCGACCGAAACATAGCGGTCGGCGCCCGGACCGAGGGCCTCAACGATGCCGATCCCCTCATGGCCAAGCGGCATGTTCGTGGGGATTCCCGCCCAGTCACCGCGGACGATATGCAGGTCGGAGTGACACACGCCAGCAGAGGTCATGCGGATGAGCGCGGCCTCTGGACCGGGTTCCGGTGTTGGGAGCTCCTGGATTTGCAGTTCACCATCGACGAGTCTTGCAGCTTTCATGACGCTTTGTTCACCACGCTCTGGATTTCTGCGCATTCTGCACGGAGCGGCCGCGCCCGTCCATCGCAACGGGAAACCCCGCGACGATATGGGGCAGCGAGCGCTTCGTGGGCTCGTTCCATCTGCAGAGCCACGCCGAGGCTGGTATAAGTGGGGCGCATCAACCCTCGCCGCCGGAGCCAATAATGAATGTGAACGAAGCCATCGTCGAAGTCCTCAAGCGCGAAGGCGTGGACTTCATCGTCGGCTACCCCGTGAATCCCATCATCGAAGAGGCCGCCCGCCGCGACATCCGCACCGTGATCGTGCGGCAGGAACGCACGGGACTGCACATGGCCGATGCCTTCGCACGGCTGAACTCCGGCGAGCGTTTCGGTGTCTTCGCCATGCAGCATGGGCCGGGCGCCGAGAACGCCTTCGGCGGTGTCGCGCAGGCCTATAGCGAATCGGTCCCCATCCTGGTGATGCCGGCCGGGTACCCGCGCCGTATCGCCGAAGTCGACCCCAACTTCTCCAGCGCGCTCAATTTCAAGCACGTCGCGAAGATTAGCGAACGCGTGCTTACCGCCAATTCAATTGGCGACGTCATGCGCCGGGCCATCGCCGCCCTTCGCAATGGGCGCCCCCGGCCCGTGGTCATCGAAGTTCCAGTCGATGTCTTCCGTGAAGAGCTTTCCGGCGAGCTGCACTACGAGCCGCCGCCCGCCACGAAATACGGCCCCGCTGCGGACGACGTGGAGCGCGCTGCCCGCGCCCTGGCCGAGGCGGAGCGCCCCGTCATCTACGCGGGTCAGGGCGTGCACTACGCGAAGGCCTGGCCCGAACTGCGGGAACTCGCGGAGCTGCTCAACGCCCCCGTCACCACCAGCCTCGAAGGAAAGAGCGCGTTCCCGGAAGACCACCCGCTCTCTCTGGGCTCCGGCGGCCGTTCGCTGCCCGAACCGGTCCACCGCTTCCTGCAGGAATCCGATGTCATCTTCGGCATCGGTTGCAGCTTTGGCGCCACCGGCTTCGGCATCCAGTTCCCCGCCGGGAAGACCTACATCCACGCCACGCTGGACCCCGCGGACATCGGCAAAGACATCTACCCGACCCACGCCCTCGTTGGCGACGCGACACTCACGCTCCGTGCCATCATCGACACGCTGAAGCCGAACCCGGGCAAACATGCCGCCTCTCGCAAGCAGGACATCCCCGCGCGAATTGCGGAGATTCGGGATTCGTGGATGGACCGGTGGCGCCCGAAGCTCGAATCGAACGAGACGCCGCTGTCGCCCTATCGCGTCATCAACGAGCTGATTGCGGCGGTCGACCCGGCGAACCACATCATCACCCACGATGCCGGCAGCCCGCGGGACCAGATCACGCCCTTCTGGCCGAGTATCGAGCCACTCAGCTACATCGGCTGGGGCAAGACCACACAGCTTGGCTACGGCCTCGGTCTCGCCATGGGCGCAAAGCTCGCCCACCCGGAAAAGCTCTGCATCAACGTGTGGGGCGACGCTGCCATTGGATTCACGGGAATGGACTTCGAGACTGCGGTCCGCGAACGCCTGCCGATCCTGTCCATTCTCCTCAACAACTTTTCGATGGCCATCGAGTTGCCCATCATGCAGGCTGCCACCGAGAAGTACCGCAGCACCGATATCTCCGGCAACTACGCTGACATGGCCAAGGCCTTCGGCGGCTATGGCGAGCGCATCACCGAGCCGTCCGAGATTGCAGGCGCAATCCGCCGCGGCATCCAGCAAACGGAAAACGGCGTGCCCGCCCTGCTCGAGTTCATCACCGCGAAGGAAATCGAGTACTCGGTCTTCCGGTAGGGACCGCTGACTTGCGGCCAGGGGTGTCGATGCCGGAAGAGCCTGCCTGGAGCAGCAGCCAGCAGGTGCCCTTCGAGCGGTCCGGCACCGCCTCGACCTGCTCGCGCCGATGGAGTTCGAAAATCCAAGATCTGGCACGGCTGGAGGGATTCGAACCCCCGACCCTCTGTTCCGAAGTAAGACTAAGTATCATTTCGCCAGGCGTTTCTTAACGTTTGAGCTCGAAGAGTACCGGTTTCCGATGTTGTTTATGTCTTCTGGTGCCGTTTCGTACCGCAACCGCGGCTGGTGTTGCGGTACGGCTGCGGTACTGGAAAGCACGTTAGATGGGCTTGCGTTCGGCCGCTGTCCCTCTGCCAGAGGCTTACCGTAGTCCGCGGCAAGACATTCGGCGGCGGTTTCCCCATGGCAGGCGCCTTGAGGTGGTGACAGTTGCAGACCGTGCTCCGAGCAAACTGAAGAAACGTTCTGGCCAAGCCCCTGATGATGAAGGAACCCGCAGCGCCAGATAACGGGCCGGCCGGTCAGCAGCTGCTGCCTGGAGATCAGCACGCTAACGACCCCGCAGCCGGGGGGTTTCCGAAGCGTCGGCTATCGCCAGGCAGACTTCAACCTGGTCGTTGCAGCGCTTCCAGCCTTCCATACGGGCAGGGTCGGCGACTCCTTCGCCGGCCTGAGCTGCCTTAAGATTGCGCGCATAGCCCCGCTCGCCAAAGATGGCCAGCTTCACCCGGCCAAGGATCTCGAAGTAATCGGCCATGGAGACGTCACGGCCGGTACGACGCGCGTATTCGTCGAGCATTTCCCGCCGGGACAGGAAGCCTTCGGCGGCGCTCACCCAGGCGAGGTCCATGGAGCGCTTACGGACTTCGTCGTCGCCGGCTTCGCCCCAGTAGGCCCTGATGTAGCCGACATCGGCGATCGGATCGCCCAGCGTCGCCATTTCCCAGTCCAGTATGGCGAGCATCCTGCCGGGGTCGTCGGCGTCGAGGATGGTGTTGCCGAGCCGGTAGTCGCCGTGGACGATCGTGAACTCGCCCGTCTCCGGCAGCGCGTTTGCAAGGCGCCGGAGCACCTCGTCCATCGGCGGGTGGTCGCGCGTTTTCCACTGCTCCCACTGGCCGGTCCAGAGCTTCACCTGTCGTTCGACGTAGCCAGCGGGGCGTCCGAACGAACCGAGGCCGACGGCTTCGTAGTCGACGGCGTGGAGCTTTACCAGCGAGTCGATAAGCGCGAGGCTGATGGCGCGGCGCTCTTCAGGAGTCTCTGCATAGCCATCCGGGATGCCCTGGAAGGGCGGCGTATCAGCAAGGATCATCCCGCGGACCCGTCCCATGACATAGAACGGGGCTCCCAGGATGGAAGTGTCATCCGTGTAGCCGTAGGTCCGCGGAACCGGGACATCGGTGCCCTGGAGGCCTGACATAGCACGGTATTCACGCGAAACGTCATGTGCGGCCTTGATGCCGTGGGCGATGGGCGGATGCCGGAGTACGAGCTCAAGGTGTTCGGTGTCCAGCATATAGGTCGGGTTCGACGTACCCCCGCCCAGCGGCTCCATCGCGATGATGCGCCCGGCATCAGGCGCAATCCCATCGATGTAGGCCTGGAGCGCGGCCATGTCGATGTCTGGTGCAATGGTCATGTACTTCCTCCTCACGAGCCAGCAATTCACGCCAGGCAGCCGGTGAGCGGGTGCTGTTATGCGTGATGTGCGGGCTTGCCTGCGAGCGCCTTAGCGGCCGGTGAAACGCGGCTCGCGCTTTTCCAGGAAGGCGTTGACGCCCTCTTTGTGGTCCTCTGTCTGGAACATCCGGTTCAGCGTTTCGCGGTTGTCCTGGACGTGGTCGTCGGCATTGCGGCCGAAGCTGCGGTAGAGCAGCCGCTTGGTCTCGCGGATGGCCAGCGGCGCACCGGCGGACATCTCGGCGGCAACCTCGATCGCGCGCTGGCGGAGCTGTTCCGGCTCCACCACCTCGGCCAGGAACCCGAGCTCCCGCAGCTCGTCCGCCTGCACCATGCGGCCGGAAAGGGTCCAGCGCAGCGTGGTCTGCAGCCCCACGATGTGCGGCAGGAGGTAGGTGGCTGCGCCGGTATCCGGCACGAGCCCGCGCAGGGGGAAGGCCCAGGAGCAGCGCGCCGCAGTGCTGCCGATGCGCACATCGCACTGGGTCGCCAGCTCCACGCCCAGGCCCACGGCGGCGCCGTTGAGGGCGGCAAC
>SLAK01000403.1 GCA_007126855.1 Dehalococcoidia bacterium
CCAGTGCGTCACCGTCGACTACGCCGATGGCGACTTCACCTTCGCCGCCCGCGAATCCGAACCGGCCGAACCCGCCGAGCCAGCCCACGCAACATCGTAGCCGCGGCCGCCCCTGGCCGCGGGGCATCCCGAAGCTCTTGCCTACCCCGCCGGCGCCCCAGCCCGCACCATGCCCACCATCCGCCGCGGCAGCGCCAGCCCCCGCCCGGACACCAGGTACACCACCACAAACGCCACAATCGCCGCCATCACGATCGCCGGCCCCGCCGCCACATCTGCGTGGAACGACGCGTACAGCCCGGCGAATGTCGAAATCACGCCCACAATCGAACCCAGCAGCATGATCAGCGGCATCCGCCGCACCATCAGTCCCGCCGTCGCCGCCGGCGCCACCAGCATCGCCATCACCAGCACCACCCCCACCAGCCGGAACGCGATCACCGCTGCCAGCGCCACCAGCGTCAGTAGGCCCATCTGCACCAGCGCCACCGGCACCCCCGATGCAGCCGCCATCACCGGGTCATAGGATGTGAACAGCAGCTCCCGGTAGAAAACCAGTGTCAGCACCAGCACGATCGCCGTCAGCACGGCCATCAGGTAGAGGTCCTCGGTCGTCACGCCCAGGATGTTTCCCACGATGAACGAGTGCAGGTCCAGCGCATAGCTCCGCGACCGGCTGATCAGCAGGATCGCGAAGCCGAAGAACGCCGCGAACAGCAGCCCGATGGCCGTATCCTCCCGCAGACGGGCCGTCCGCGTCAGCCCCGATACGCCAACCGCCGTCGCTACCGCCGCGATCACCGCCCCGATGCTGATGGCCACTGACCCGCCGCCGATCACGAAGGCCACGGCCGCACCCGCCAGCGACGAATGCGCCACCGCATCGCTCATGAACGCCAGGCTTTTCACCACCACAAAAGCGCCCACAACGGCGCCCGCAATCGAAACCAGCAGCCCCGCAACCAGCGCGCGCTGCATGAATTCGTACTGCCACGGTTCGGTCAGCCATTCGACCATGGGCACCTCATGCGCGGAGCGCCACACCAGTGTGCGGCGCTCCGTTCCCGCTGCAATCTACTCCCCGGCGATGCCTGATGCGATGGTCCGCATCAGCGAAAGGTAGTCCGGCACCTCATCGCTGAGCGCGTCCGAGGGGACCGAGCGCACCTCGGCCCCTGTGTCCCGCGCGAGCTGTTCAATGACCCGCGCGTCGAACTGCGGCTCCTTAAAGATGTACCGCACATCGTGCTCACGGATGTCTTCAACAAGCTGCGCATAGCGCGCCGCGCTCGGCTGCGCCTCCGGGTTCTCGACCACAAAACCAAGTAGCGTCAGGCCGTAACGCGCCGCGAAATAGCCGTAGGCATCGTGGAAGGTCACGATATAGCGCTGGTTCGCCGGCAGCCCTGAAAGCATTTCCGCAATCTCGGCGTCCATCTCCCGGATCTGCTGGATATAGTCCTCCGCCCGCTCCGCAAAGACCTCGGCATTCTCCGGGTCCATCTCCGAGAGTGTGTCGCGGATCCGCTCGACTGCCTGGATGGCCAGGTCGGGGTTCATCCAGACGTGCGGGTCCAGCTCGCCATGCACATGCCCATCGTCGTGGCCGTGGCCATGGTCGTCGTCATCATGCCTGCGGTCATCGTCGTGGCCGTGGCCATGGTCGTCGTCATCATGCGCATGGTCATCGTCGTGGCCGTGGCCATGGTCATCATCGTCATGCGCGTGGTCATCGTCGTGACTGTGGCCATGGTCATCATCGTCATGCCCGTGGTCATCGTCGTGACTGTGGCCATGGTCGTCGTCATCATGCGCGTGGTCATCGTCGTGACTGTGGCCATGGTCGTCGTCATCATGCCCGTGGTCATCGTCGTGACTGTGGTCGTGATCATGCGTGTGAGTATCGGGGAAGCGATCGAGCGTCATGCCTTCGCTGAGGACAACAATCTCCCCGCTCGCGTTCGCCCGGATCTCGCCCTCGAAGCCCGATTCCAGGTATTCGCCCACGATGAAGATGACATCAGCGTCCCCGATCTTCCGGATGTCTCCCGGCGCTGTCACAAAAGCGTGGACGTCCGTGTTCATCGGGACGATCGAGTCCACCTCCACGTGCTCACCACCAACCTGCTCGATCCAGTCCGCGATGATCGTGGTCGACGCCAGCGCCCTGATCGGCTCGCCCGGCTCCCGCACGTCGGCATCGTCGTTGTTCCCGCACCCCACTGCCAAACCAGCGAGGGCAACTATCAATAGCAATGGCCAGGAAAAGGCCCAGACAGTCTTTGGCATTGCGCTCCCCATCTGTTGATACCAACTCCCGGATGGTACGAAATCTCAATGCCCAGATCAATACCTGGTCTCAATTGCCGACTCCTGCCTGGTCGCGAGAAGGCCGCCCCTGGCCGCGGGGTATGCGCGACCACGTTGGTACGAGGCTCGTGTCCCCTACCCCAGCCCCAGCGGCCCCAGCACCTCGTCCTTGAACAACCGTAGCGACTTCGCGATCGTCGCCCGCGGCATCAGTGCGTTGTACTGCCAGGCCATCACATAGCGCACCGGCAGCCGCTCCAGCGTCCTCTCCACCTGGGCCCGCACCGTCGCAGGGCTCCCAACCCACATCAGCCCGCGCTCGTGCATCAC
The DNA here is from genome assembly GCA_007126855.1 of Dehalococcoidia bacterium. Lineage (GTDB taxonomy): Bacteria > Chloroflexota > Dehalococcoidia > Tepidiformales > Tepidiformaceae > SLAK01. The sequence continues at coordinate 2,641 of SLAK01000403.1, forward strand.
CTCCGGCGTGATGCTCCTCGGGTCCTCGCCCGGCCGCGGCACCGCACCGCCAAACCCAAACGGCGCGAACCATGCCGCGCCAACAAAGGCCCCCGAGTTTCGCCACAGCTCCCACGCTTCCTCGTCCGTGTCCGCCACTACCACGTCCCGCAGCACACCGATGCCCTCGCCGGGCTCCAGCTTCCGTCCAACGCTCGTCCCTTCCTCGTGATAGACCTGGTACAGGAATGACTCGAGCTCGTCGTTCACCGGCGCCAGGATCGGCTGCACGCCGTTCCGCGCGCACCAGCGGATGGTCGGCTCGCTGAAGCTGAACGGCTGCATGATCGCCGGGTGCGGCTCCTGCAGCGGCCGCGGCACGATGCCGATCTCCTTAAGCACCCCATCCTCGATGCCCCGGCCCATCGTCCGCGTCGCCTCGATATCCCAGGGGATGTCGTCCTGCGGGATCTGCCAGTACTTTCCGTCGTAGCGGAAGGTCTCCTGCGTCCATGCGGTCCGCACGATGTCGAAAAACTCCTCGAACGCCTCCCGGTTCACCCGGTCCACCTCGGCGTCCCGGTCCTTCGATGGCGCGGCATGCACGTCGTGGTACTGCTGCGCCAGCGTATCCACCCACCGGCGCTGGTAGCCGCGCGCAAAGCCCGCGAAGGCCCGCCCGCCGCTGATGTGGTCCAGCATCGCGATGTCCTCCGCCACCCGCAGCGGCGAGGACGCCGGCAGCACGATGCCGAGCTGCCCCACGCGGATGTTCTTCGTGTGCAGCGCCACGTACGTGTCCAGCAGCACCGGGTTGTTGGATGCTTCGAAGCCCTCGATGTGGAAGTGGTGCTCCGTGAACGCCATCGCGTCGTAGCCAAGCTCATCCGCGACAACCCCCAGCTCACGGATGTCCGCCAGCATCTCCTGGTAAGCTTGCCGGTCCTGTCCCGCCATCCCCGCCAGCATTTGGTCCCGCGTCCCCACCGACGGCAGCAAAAACACTCCAACATCGAGCCTGGCCATCGCGCTCCCCCTCCGTGAACGTTGGCGGCAGCATGCCGCGTCATGCCCGCCGCTTCAACCCCAGCATCGTTCTCTTCCCTCCGGGCGGACGCCGGCTGTGCAGGTCCACCCCAAATTCAGTTTGCTTTTCTGGCCGGGCCGCTTTGACGCTTCCCGGTACCGGTAGACAAAACCTGAACCCCTGCCTGGGCCGGAGCATGAAGTTTCCGTGAAGCGTTCTTGGAGAACTATGTGGAGTTGTTGTCTCGATTTGCCGTAAACTTGAGCCTCCGCCCCAACGTGGCGGAAATCGTGCGTCCAGGCCGTGTTCGCGGACCGCGACCCGGTCGCACCCGGAGCACGCATCGTGATCTACCGCTTCGATGACTTCGAGTTAGACACCGGCCTGTTCGAACTCCGGAAATCCGGTATCCCCTGTGCAATGGAACCCCAGGTCTTTGAAGTGCTCGCCTTCTTGGTCCAGCACCACGATCGCTTCGTGACCAAAGACGAACTCCTCGACCACGTCTGGCCGCAGCGCTACATCTCCGAAGCCGCCCTCACCAGCCGCCTCATGGCCGCACGAAGGGCGCTCGGCGACAGCGGCCGCGAACAGCGCTATATCAAGACCATCCACGGGCGCGGCTATCGCTTCACGGCCAATGTCACCGTCGCCCCCGTGCGCAGACAGCCTCCCGGAGACGGTCTGCACGTGCCCTCACCGGTGCCGCGCGAGCCCCAGGCCGACACCACCGATACCCCCGAAGTGCGCTTCGCTTCCACCGCCGACGGCTATAACATCGCCTATTCGATTTCCGGTTCCGGCCCACCGCTATTCCGCGTCCTTGGCTGGTTTGGCCACCTGGAGATGGAGTGGCGCTGGGCCATGGGCCGGCGGCTCTGGGAACGCCTGGGCCGCCGGCATACCCTCATTCGCTATGACGGCCGCGGCATGGGTCTCTCCGACCCGGCCGACGAATTCTCCATCGAAACGCGCATGCTCGACCTTGCAGCAGTCATCGAAGCCGCCGGCTTCGAGCGCTTTGCCCTTCTGGGCATGCTCAGCGGCATCAACGAAGCGGTCCGTTACGCGGCAACCGTCCCCGATCGTGTCACCCACCTGATTGCCTATGGTGGCGGCCCGGAACCGGCCGACCCCATCGAGCGGGCCCGGTGGCTCGCGGACGTCGAGCTCCGCCAGCGCATCGTCGAGGACGGCTGGGGGCAGGACAAGCCGGCCTATCGCGCCGTCTTCGCCCATCTCTTCCTCGGCGCAAACCCCGACCCCGCCGATATCGGCTACTTCATTGCCGTGCAACGCGCGTCCACCACTCCCCAGCGTGCCGCCGCCTACTACCGCTGCATGCGCCCCACCGGCCTCGCCGAAATCGCCGCCGAGGTGCGCGTGCCGACGCTGGTCATCGCCAGGCGCGGCGACTTGCTCGTGCCGTTCTCGCGGCCCCGCCGCCTCGCGTCACTCATCCCCGGCGCGCAACTCCACACCCTTGAAGGTGATAACCACTGGCTCCTCTACGATGACCCGGGCGCCCCTGAATTCGTGCGCGTGGTCGAGGAATTCACCGGCGTAACCGAACCCGCCATCGCTGACGCCGAATACTGACTCCCACCCGGACCACCAGAATGACCGCCGGGCTGCCGTGTCCTATGCTGCGACCGCAAGCCGCCGGAGGAATCCATGCCCGAAACCAAGCTCATGTCCGAACGCGAAGCCACTGCCCGCTTCGTCGACGATGGCGACAGCGTCTATGTGGGCTACACCAGCGTGGCGTATGGGCTCATCCACGAGATTGTCCGCCAGCGCAAGACCGGCCTCGAAGCCATAGGCGGCTCCGTTGGTCCACAGGGCACCATGCTCTTCATGGCCGGCTGCGCCGACCGCGTGAGTAGCGGCTATATCGCCGGCGCCCTGCGCCCCGGCCCGGTGCAGGACATGATGGATTCCGGCGACCTCCGCTATGAGGACTACAGCAACCAGGCCATCGCCCTCATGCTCATGGCTGGCGCCCTCGGCATCCCCTTCATCCCCACCCGCTCCTTCCTCGGCTCCGACTACCTCAAGCCCGAATACCAGGAGCACCCCGGCGGCCACCGTGGCGCCAACAAGTGGGCCACCATGGAATCGCCCTTCGATGGCCAGCCCGTTGTCCTCCTGCCCGCCCTCATCCCCGATGTCGCTGTCCTCCATGCCCAGCGCGCCGACCGCTTCGGCAATGTCCAGACATGGGGCCACCAGGGCGACGCACGCTGGGCCTTCTGGGCCGCCAAAAAGGTCATCGTCTCCGTCGAGGATATCGTCGAACCCGAGGTCATCCGCGAAGACCCGGGGCGCACTGTTGTCCCCGGCTTCCGCGTCGCCGCCGTGGTCCACATGCCCTTCGGCGCTCACCCCTCAGGCTTCGTCGGACACTACGACTTCGACTATGCCTTCATGGCCGCCGAGATGGGCCGCATCGGCCGCGGCAAGGACGAGTTCGAAGCCTTCCGCGCCGAATGGATCGACGGCGTCGCCGACCGCAGTGAATACATCCAGCGCTACCTGGAACGCTTTGGCCAGCAAGCGCTCGACCGCACCCGTGCTACCGCCGGCCCCGCCCCCACCCCGGACGTGCGCTACACCTACGCCCCGGAATTGCCGTTCCGCATGTAGCTTTTCTTGCAATCCCGCGCGTCCCCCCGGAATCGTGCACATTTGCCTCTGTCTATCGTCGTTGGTCGCCAAAATGGTGGACACATGGGACTGGTTTCCGCACTCGCCCGCGGGAGACTGAAGCGGTAACAGCTCTTTTCCCTTGGTGGCGGCTATGAAGGAGGCCAGCACATTGGATAGCGCCATGCAACACACAGAAGAAGAGGCCGGGGATGTCACATGGCTTCTCTGGCCCATCGTCGCAGCCGCGTTAAGCCTCGTCGCCGCGGCCACGCTCATCTGGTGGGCCCGCGCCGACGACCGTGGAACCCCCGGCATCATGGTCGGCGTCGTCCTCGGGTTTGCCGTCACCGCGCTCCTCGGATGGGGAATCGCAAGCAGCCGTGCACGCAGGCGCGCCGAAGCCGACTCCACGCGCCAGGCCGGCGCTCCCCGCAGCGACCTGGTCATCGCCTTCAGCATTCCCGAAGGGCAGCTCGAAGCCGCCCGTGATGGTGGCCTTCTGGACGACCTCGAAGCCATCGAGCCAGACCCGGCCAAAGGTCTTCGCGATGTTCGCCTCATGTTCGCCCCGGCCGAAACGGGCCCGGTGCAGGCGCTGGTCGAAACCGTCTGGGGCGAACGGGCCACACGGGAAGCCATTGAGGCCCTGCGCGACGAGATCCTCAATATCCTCGATGAGCGCAGCGACAATGTAGTCCCCGGCTCAATTCAGGTCATGGACATGGCGGTCCTGCGCGATACGCCCCGGCGCACCACCCGCATGACCTTCCTCCGGGCCTCGGGCATCGTCGGTGGCCTGGCGGTCCTCGGGTTCGCGCTTGGCGGGTTCCTCACCCTTTTTCAGCCCGAGGAAGCCGTCATCGACAACAACGATGTGCCCGCGCCTCCGCCGCCTGTAGTGGATTTCACCGGCACCATCCTGGAAGAACGCATCCTCTTCTTTCCTGAGGAATTCAGTGTCCCTCCAAACACCGAAGTCACCCTCGTCGAAGACAACCAGGACGAAGGCGTCCCCCACAACATCCGCATCTTCGCCGGCTCCGAATTCGAAGGTCCCACGCTCACCGGCTGCATATCGGGCTGCATCGACGACGGTGACGAGATTGCTACCCCGGTGCGGTTTGGCATCACGACCAACGAATTCACGTTCATGACGCCGGACGAAGGAGAATACGCCTTCTTGTGCGACATCCACCCCGTGGCCATGCGCGGCATCATGACCGTCGAGGAAGGGGCGCCCGTGCCCACCGACCGCGTCAACGGCGACGGTGAATAGCTAACCGCAGGCAGCGGGCTCCATCGGACGCCCGCTTGCCTGTACAATCCCGCCTCGGGACATGAGCGAAGAAACCGAAACAATCCCCGGGGCCGACTACACCCTCGCCGAAATGATGTGCGTCGTCGCCGCGCGCGAACTCCCCCGCAGCGGCGTCGCAATGCTCGGCATGGGCCTCCCCGTGCTCTCCGGCACCCTGGCCAAACTCGCCTACGACTCCGACCTGCGCATCTGCACCGAAGTCGGCGCCTTCGACTGGCAGCCCTGGCCCGAAGTCCCCCGCGCGCCCATCGGCATCCACGACCTCATCCTCAACCACGGCTCCGTCATGGTGACCGATATGGTCGACGCCCTGGGCACCCTGCTCATGGGCGGCAATGCCGATGTCGGCCTCCTGGGCGCCGCGCAGATAGACCGCTTCGGCAACCTCAACACCCTCGTCATGGGCGACTACCGCGCCCCCGAACGCCGCTTGGGCGGCACCGGTGGCAACACCGAGATTGCCTGCCTGGCCAAACAAGTTGTCAGCATCATGCCGCAGGAGCGCCGCCGCTTCGTCGATCGCGTCGACTTCAACACCAGCCCCGGCTATATCGATGGCCCCGGAGCCCGCCGCCGCGCCGGCCTCCAGCCCCAGGGACCCAACCGCGTCGTCTCAACCTTCGGCGTCTTCAGCTTCGACACCCCCGATGGCGGCGACACCGACTCCTGCGAGATGGTCCTCGAAGCCGTCTTCCCCAACCTCGACCCCGACGTCGTCCAGGCCGAAACCGGCTGGCCCCTCAAAGTCGCCGAAACCGTCCGCGAAGTCGAACCCCCCACCAACGACGAACTCACCCTCATCCGCCGCCTCGACCCCTATCACTTCTACCTCACCCCGGGGCGCTATTAGGGAGCCACGGGGGCAGACCCACCCACCCCGTGTCGGCGACCCGAGAAATCGCGAATCGACAATCGACAATCCACAATCGGCAATTAACTATCCCGGCCCCGGCGACGTTGCAACGCACACCTCGTTGCCCGCTGCATCCGCCAGCGTCCACCACCGCGGCGCCGAGTCGTCACTCACGAGGCGGCCGCCCGCATCCAGCGCCGCGGCGATGCGCGCTTCGCACTGATCGTAGGGCACCCAAACCGAGACGTGGATTGTGCCGCCACCATCTCCCCGCGGTTCCATCATGGATTCGAAATAGAAATCCGGACCACGCCTCCGCGGGTCGACCAGGTCCTCCGTGGGACTATCCGCACGGCGTTGGTAGCCGAGTGCGGCTTCCCAGAAGGGCATGATCGCCGCCGTGTCCGTCGCCCCAGGGATCACCAGGATGCTCTGGACCCTCCCGGTCTCCGCGGCAAGCCCCATCCCTCGCGCCACCCCCGAGATCTCCCGGGCAAGCTCCAGGTCCCGGTCCGTAATCCCGTAGAAGTTGTCGGTGATCGTCTTCAGGCGGAAGGTCACGCCGTCCCGTCGAAGATCGATATCCGGCGGGCGTTTTTCGATCCCGGGAAGCTTGCCGACCTCTGCGAGTAGTCGCGCCGACTCCACGAAGGAGCTGGTGTGGTAGAACGCGCATGCCCCCTCACTGGTGACTCGCCAGTCTTCGACGCCCTCCGTCGCATGAAACATGCTCGGCCAAATGGGTTTGCTCATTCCGCTCTCCTTTCGGCCCGCATCTTTCCTATCCCGCCCCAGATCTGCAACCCCCTATCGTCACCACGAAGAGCATCGTCGCTTGTCGTGCAACCGGTGCGCGTGCGGAATCCTCCTTGGCTGCGTGTATTGTGCGAGGGCGTCTTTCAACACCCTGCTAGGGCTCCGAGATCCGCGATTTCCCGGAGAGAGACCAGCGATACACGACCTCCGGAAGCATCTCCCCTCCCTCGTCAAAGGCTCGTTCTCCTGCCAGTGCTCCGCCCATGGATTCGTAAAACCGCCGCGCAGGGAGATTGGCCTTCAACACCGCAATCTCCATCGTGGCGAGGCCCAGTGCTGTGAAGCGCGAAACAACGGCGCCGAGTAGCTGCCTCCCCGCACCGTTCCGCTGATACGCTTTCAGCACGTACAGCGCGGACACCGAGACGGCCGCCCTTTCGCGAAAGACGGTGCAGCTGGCGATGCCTACGATTCGGCCCGCATCGCACGCCACGAGGACCGCATCGTGCGGAGAGCTTCCGTCGGCAATCGCTTCGATCGTGCGTCGCCAGCCACGCTCCGACACCTCCGCCGTCCAATCTCGGCGACGGGCTTCCCAGAGGTGCTCGGGCATCTGAAACCGGTGGGCATCGAGCCACGTGTCCACCATGAGCTTCCCCATCGCCGGGGCATCAGAGAGTGTAGCGTCGCGGATCTCGAGCACACGAAACATCCCTGCCTGCGCGCCGACACTACGCGATTCACCAAAAGGCGCGCAACGGATACTTTTCAAGGACGCCCGGTTTAGGTTGCCTGCGCCCGCTAACCCCTCCCGGGCAGCTCCACCGTCGCCTTCCCCGGCATCAACACCTGCCCCTCGTCATCCTCCTCCCACACCTCCAGCTCCACCACCGCGCGGCCATCCTCCTCACGCTTCTCCACCACCTTCCCCTTGAACGACAGGTCCCGCTCCGGGTACGCCCGCGCCCGGTTTTGCCACGACAGCGCGCGCACCCTGCCGCCCGTCCCCGCCCAGTCGGTCACATACTGGCTCAGCCATGCGCCTTGCAGCGGCCCGTGCACCAGCACATCCGGGTGGCCCTCCACCGCCGCGTAGTCCTTGTCATAGTGGATGCGGTGCGGGTTGTTCGTCGCCGCGCTGAACAGGAAGAGCTGCGCCCGGCTCGCGTTCTTCACCAGCACCGGCAGCTCATCTCCGGCGTTCACGTCCTCCGCGTAGCGCTGCCCGCTCATCGCGCGATGCTCCTGCCGATCGCCTTCGCCACCACGCGGCCGTCCTGGTTCGTGTACGTCGTTTCCGTCATCTGCAACACAAACGGCCCCGAACTCCCGTGCTTCTCTTCCAGCGACTTCAGCCGGGTCTCTGAAGTGATCCGGTCCCCCGCGTACACCGGCTCGAAGAACTCCCAGTCCTCGCCGCCGAACATCACCCGTTTCACGTTCAGCGCCACCCGACGCCCTGCGCTCTTGTAGAGCCCGTCCTCGCGCACCTCGCTCACCGGCCGCGCCGGCGCCAGCGACCACGCAAGGAAGATCGGCGGCACCAGCGTCGTCCGGTGGCCCGCCGCCTTCGCCGCCTCCTCGTCGAAATACAGCGGGTTCAGGTCATCCGCCGCCAGCGCGAAGCGCTGCGCCTCCTTCGCCGTGATCACCCCCGAAAGCGGCTCGCTTAGCAATTCGCCAATCAGCCCCTTCGTCTCCTCCGGGATCAAGCCCTCAACCGTCATGTCAGGCCCCCTTAGCTAACACCGAGCCCTTCTCGGCCCGTTGCCGGGTGGCGTGCGAATCGACAATCAACAATCGTCAATCCTCAGGCCCTCGGCAGCCCCAGTCCCCGCGTCGCCACGATGTTCCGCTGGATCTCCGAAGTCCCGCCCGCGATTGTCCGCGACACCGCGTTCCGGTAGGCATGCTGCACCGAATCCCCGAGCGTCCCGGGCTTCTGCGCCGCTCCTTCAAGCCCCAGCAGGTTCATCGCAGCCTGCGTCATCCGCTGCGACCACTCCGTGCCGTATACCTTCGACATCGAGGCCTCGTAGTTCGGCACCCGGCCCACGCTCTGCAGCCACGCCACCCGGTAGCACATCAACCGGCCCACTTCGACTTCGATGTACAGCTCCGCCAGCCGCTGCCGAACCGCCGGGTCCAGCTGCCCCGCCTTCGCCCGCTCGCGTGCCTCGTCCATCACCCGCCGGAACAGCCGCTCCAGGTCTACCAGCCGCTCGATCCCTGAACGCTCGAAGTCCAGGTGCTCCGCCAGGATGTACCAGCCCATGTTCTCCTCGCCCACGCGCCGGTTCACCGGCACCCGCACGTCTTCGAAGAACACCTCGTTGAAGTGGTGTCCGTCCGTCATGTCATACAGCGGCCGGACGGTCACCCCCGGCACCTTCAGGTCCGCCATCAGGCAGCTAATCCCCCGATGCTTTGGCGCATCCGGGTCTGTACGCACCACGAGCCAGATATGGTCCGACCGGTGCGCCCCAGACGTCCAGATCTTCTGGCCGTTCACCACATATTCGTCGCCGTCGCGAACCGCGCGCGTCTTCACCGATGCGAGGTCCGACCCTGCCTCTGGCTCCGAAAGGCCCAGCGCGAAGCTCACCTCTGCGTCCATGATGGCCTTCAGCCACTCTCGCTTCTGCTCTTCGGTGCCGTGGTTGATGAGCGACGGGCCAACCTGCCGCTCGGCGGTGAAATGAAAGCCCCGCGGCGCCTCGTGGAGGATCATCTCCTCCGTGTAGATCATCTGCTCGATCGACCCCAATCCCTGGCCACCGTATTCCTTCGGCCACGCCAGCCCGATCCATCCCTTTCGTGAGAGCTTCTTGCTGAAGCCCTGGTCGAAACCCTCCAGGTTGCGCTCGCCAGAGAGCTCCTCGCTCAAGAAATCCCGCAGCTCCTGGCGGAAATTGTTCTGTTCCGGGGTGAAGGTGAATCGCA
>SLAK01000279.1 GCA_007126855.1 Dehalococcoidia bacterium
CACCTTCTCGATGGCGACGCGGGTGCCGCGCATGACCGGCGAAGGCTGCCACTCGGTGGTCCAGTAGCGCAGGTGGCCATAGCCGCCGGCGAGGTGGAGCCACTTGATCATGCCGGGCTCGGCGTCGTTGGGGCTGGTCCAGCCGGGGAACTGGTAGGGTTCGAAGCCGTTGTACATGACGACCTGCCCCGGCTGCGCGCTATTGGACAGGAGCACCGGGACGGAGAACTCGCCCTGGTCGTTCCAGACGCGGACGGTGTCGTTGTCCTGGATGCCCAGGGGTTCGGCGTCGTTGCTGTTCATGACCAGGTGGGGTGAACCGCGGTGGGTTTCGAGCATGAGCTCGTTTGCGGTGTTGAGGGAGTGGATGCTCCAGCGGTTGTGGCCGCTGGTGACCTGGAACGGGTAATCGCCGCCCATGTTGGGCTGGTCCTTGTATCGGGGCAGGTGCTCGTCGGCCTCGATGAACCACGGGTGTTCGATGAGGAACTGGGCGCGGCGGGAGAGGGTGGGGTAGGGGTCGCCATCCTCGACGTGCTTGCGGAAGGGGACGAAGGTTTCGTCGTCGCGGGGATCGGTGGCCTGAGCGACGCAACGGGCGGAGATGCCCATGCTCTGCCAGCGATAGAAGCCATTTTCGCGGATGTCGGCCAGGCTGGCGCCGGGCGGGAGCGTGCCGCTGAGCGCGCTGTCGCGGATCATTTCGTCGGCCACGACTTCTTCGTCGACGAAGGCGCCGTTGCGAGTGTAGCGATCGTGGGCATTCGCGGGGTCGTGCTGGGCGCCGCGCGCATCGGTGTAGGGCTGAATGCCACGTTCGCGGGCACGTTCCTGCAGTTTATCGGCGAGGCGGCGGAAGGCTTCCCATTCGTCGACCGCTTCGCCGGGCGGCTCGACTGCTTTGTCGCAGAAGGTGAGGTGCATGACGTGGGTACTGGGGATGCCGAATCCGATCTTCTCGTACCACTGGGCGCAGGGCAGGACGTAGTCGGAGTGGAGAGCGGTGGTGCTCATGCGGACGTCGAGGGTGACGACAAGCTTGAGCTGAGGCCACATCTTTTCCAGGAGCATCTTGCCGCCGCCGCGGGTGCGCCGGATGACATTGCCGCCCATTTCGATGAGGGCGCGGGTGGGCTGGTCGGCGCGGGGTACATCGACGCCGGCCCACCAGCCGCTTTCCAGGGCTTCGTTGAAGTATTCGTCGAAGGGGCGGCTCATGCTGGGGTCATGCCAATCGGCGCGGTTCCAGGCGTCTTTGTAGCCGGCGTTGTAGTACCACCAGAAGACGGGCGGAATGAGGCCAGCGCTTGAGCCGCGCGCCTGGGCGACGGATACGAGCAGCGGGGTGAGCGACGGGTCCTGCGCGATCTGCGCCTGGATGGCCTGGTCGCGGAAGTCGAGGATGGCGTTGACCTCTTCGGGGCCGCGCTTGCTCTTCATGGCGAAGGTTGCGGAGCCATCGAAGAGGCCGGCGAGCCAGGCGCGGACGCCGGTGCCCTGGCGGCCCCAGTTACCAGTGAGGGCAAGGAGGAGGAGCTGGGAGCGCTCCATGAGGTCGCCGTGATAGTGCTTGCCCATGCCGCCCAGGGCGGAGAGGATGGCGGTCTTCTTCGCGGCGATCTTGCGGGCGAGGAGGCGGATGGTCTCGGGGTGGGCGCCGGAGAGCTCGGAAGCGCGCTCGGGGGTGTATTCGTCGAGGCGCGCACGCATGAGGCTGAAGACGGTGGTGAAGGCGATTTCCTTGTCGTCCTTGTCCTTGACGGTGAAGTCGCCTTCAAGGGCGGGGACGGCATCGCCCCACTTGAGGTTGCCGCGGGGCGCGGGGACGGCGCTGCCGGTGTTGGTATCCCAGGCGTAGAACTGTTCGTCGCTGCCGCCTTCCTTGAGGTCGGATTCACGCAGGTAGCGATTGGTCTTCGGGTCCACCAGCAGCGGGAGATCGGTCTGCTCACGGACGAAGGTTTCGTTGACCAGGCCTTCGTTGACGACGACATGGGCCATTGCCAGCGCCACAGCGGCGTCGCTGCCGACACGCACGGGGACGTGGTAGTCGGCATGGATGGATGAGGGAGAGAAGTCGGGGGCAACGGTGACGACTTCGCAGCCGTTATAGCGGGCTTCGTGGACGAAGTGGATGTGGGGGATGCGGGTATAGATGGGGTTGCCGGCCCAGATGATGAAGACTTCGGCGTGGAACCAGTCGTCGATGCTGCTGACGGGGTCGAAGGATCCGTAGGTGAGGTAGTAGCCGGGGGCGAAGTCGTTCATCTCGGCGTTGACGTCGGTGGTGAGGCCGCCGAGGGCGTTGAGGAACATACCGCGGGCGGCGCCGGCGGCGGGAGGGATGTTGCAGCCGGAGGGAGCGACGATGGATTCGCCGCCGTGTTCCTCGACGACGTCGAGGAGGGCATCGGCGATCTCGGTGGCGGCCTGGTCCCAGCTAATGCGCTCCCAGCGGCCGGAGCCGCGCTCGCCGACGCGCTTGAGGGGGTAGGTGACGCGCTCGGGGGCGTCGAGCATGCGGGACCAGCCCATGCCTTTCTGGCAGCCCATGGGGTTGAGGTCGGGGACGCCTTCTTCGTAGACGGGGAAGACGGCCGCGGATTCTTCGCGGACGACTTTGCCATCTTTGAGGTAGACGCGAAGGGGGCAGTTGCCCGGGTAGCAGTCGATGCAATGGGAGGCCCAGCGGACTTCGTCCCATTCCCAGCGTTCGCGGTACTGTTGCGGCGCTGAGTGTGTTACGGGCGCGCTCTCTTCGGTCATTGTCACGTGGTCACCTCCCAGAGCCAGGGGCCGGGTCATGAGATAGGGGATGCCGGGGCACAATCAGGGATGCCACAGCCCAATTGGTCTGTACGGTAAGACGCTGTGCCCCGGTCCGGGTTCAGGATGGGTGCTGGGGGAGGCGGGCGGGTATGATTCTGGTCATACGTAGCCCCGGCAGATGTTTGGCAAGGGCGCCCTAGCGTGGGCGGACGGGGAGATTCCCGGGGCGGTGGGAGTGCTGGAGCCGGCGACGGCCGGCGGCGGCATCACGGCCGGGGTTGCGCGGCTGGGCAAAGACGGAGCAATCGAACTGGCAATCGGCGCAGGCGGTAAGGTCCTTCAACGCGGCGATATCCAGGATGTCGATGACCTGATTCCTGGTGCGAAGGACGCCTTTGCGCTGCAGGTCGGACAGGACACGGACGCTTGTTTCGATGGTGACGCCGGAGCGGTCGGCGATGTCCTGGCGAGTGAGGCGGAATTCGATGCGGATGC
>SLAK01000319.1 GCA_007126855.1 Dehalococcoidia bacterium
CATGTAGGGACGCACCAGTAGGTCCGGGTCTTGCAGCATCGACCCGACGCCGTCGAGCTGCCCGAGCGCATGGTTGGCGTCGCCAAGTAGCCGCGTCAGTGGCAGGATGGCCTCGCGCTCCTCCGCAGGCGGCAGCGCGGCCGGCACAAAGGCGCGGTATTCCTCGCCACCCGGCGATACGCGCGTGACCAGGCGCCCGGAAGGGTTGATGAACGCGCCTTCTTCCATGGTTTTCTCGTTTCCGCCGCATCCCTGGAAAAGGCTTGCGCGCTTCTCCATGCGGCTGGAATAGCGTACACGGTTAAGCAGCTGCTTTTCCAGTTTTGTTCTCCAAACTAGAAAATCGGGGTGTCTAACTCCAGCGATCTGGAATTTCAAACGCGGGCGCCGAAATCGGAACGAAACAAGGGCTCCGCCCGGCGCGGCTTGCCGGCGGAGCCCTTCACCGAGCGCGCGACGGGGGCTTCTCGCTTTGCGCTCGTGCCGCCGACCCTACGGGATCCGGCGCCCGCTTACCCTACCCGATGGTAAAGATTGCGCCGTGGCATAGCCGGACCGTCTGGCTTTGCCGCGTCACGCCGGGGGGCGTTGCCTGGCAGCCTCCTGGTAGGCAAGCGTCAGCTCGTAATCAACTTGCAGGTTCAGCCAGTACCGCGCAGACAAACCCGGCAACGCCCGCTCAAGACCCACCGCAGTCGCCGGGGTGATGGCCTTCTTCCCCCGGACGATCTCGTTCACTACCTGAGGAGACCGGCCAAGCAAGCGAGCGAGTTCCTTTTGCGATAGTCCACGCGCAGCAATCTCTTCGGCGAGGAATTCACCGGGATGGATCGCGAGGTCGGAGATGAGGGGTTGCGAAGGCACGTCAGTCGTCATGGTGGTTGCTCACCTCTTCAATTATCAGCACATTGCTTGCCTCATCAACACGGAACACCAGGCGCCAGCGCCCATGAATAGTCGCAGCCCACTGGCCGCGGCGGCGGCCACGCAGCGGGTGAACTCGAAGGGCCGCAAGACTCTGCAACTCCGTGAATGTTGTCGCTGCCTGCGCCTGCCGGATGCGCATAATGTACTTCTTCCCAACCGGCTCACCCCACGCCCGCGCAGCCTCCCGCGAACTGCGGAAACGCTCTTCGAGCGCACGACTCCCGAACTCGACAAGCATCGCGAGATCTTACCATGGGCCCAATGGGCCCAGCGCCCCACTAACCGGCTGGCTGACCCCGATGTTAATCCGTATGCCTTGCCGTATCCTTCCCATCATGTGCGGCCGCATCACCATGACCTACCGCGACAAGCTCGCCCTGGCCGAAGAGCTAGGTGTGCCACCCGGCCAGCTCCCGGAAGACTACAAGCCCCGCTACAACCTCGCCCCAACCCAGCTCCACTTCTTCGTCACCCTGGAACGCGAAGACCGCGTGCTCTATACCGCCCGCTGGGGGCTCATCCCCTCATGGTCGAAAGACAACAAGATGGCCTACCGGACCATCAACGCACGCGCCGAAACGGCCGACACCAGCCCGGCCTTCCGCGCGGCCTTCAAGCGCCGCCGCTGCCTGGTCCCCGCCGACGGCTTCTACGAATGGCACGGCAAGAAGGGCGACCGCCAGCCCTACTGGTTCCACCGCCCGGACGGCAAGCTGATCTACTTCGCCGGGCTCTTCGAACCCTGGTTCCCGGAAGGCAAGGACAAACCGCCCGAGCTGACCTTCACCATCGTCACCACGGACGCCAACAACTACCTGGGCCGCATCCACAACCGCATGCCGGTGGTCCTGGACCAGCAAGCGCAGGAGGCCTGGCTCTTCCCCGGCGAAGCGAACGTGCCCGACCTCAAAGCGCTGCTGAAGCCCGCCCCGGACGACGCCCTGGTCGCGCGCCCCGTGTCGAAAGAGGTGAACAACGCGCGCAACGAGGGCGAAGAGCTGCTGGACGAGGTCGTGCTGGACAAGCCCGCCTATTGATTTACGATTTCCGATTGGCGATTCGCCCGGGGAGGCAGTACTCCTGCCTACGAGCGCTCGCCTGGCTTCTCCTCGTCGCCCGCGGAGCCGGGCGCCTCACGGCCGACGGTGGTCTTGGCGACCACTTTCACGCCCTGGATTGTGCCTTCCACCGCTCGACGGACCCGGAATGCCGCCGCGTCGCTGATCTCGCCGGCCGCTTCGATCGCGCCAGTCGCCGCAGCCGAGGCTGCGTCTTCCACGCTCAGGGTGGTCTTCTTGGCAGCCTCGATCGCGCCTTCGACGGCTCCGACCGCGGCCGCGGTCAGGTCCGCACCTACATGGGAGGCTTCGGTCACAGCCCCACGGGCGGTCAGCGAGATCGCAGTCACGGTCTCGGCCCCGGTCTCAGCGGTGCCGCGTACCGTGCCTATCACGGCGCCCTTTGCCGCATTCCCTATGGATGCCGCTGTAACTGATGCCGCGTCCACTGTCTTCACGAGCGTGTCAGCGGTAGTAGAGGCAGCTATACCAACGACTTCGCCCACGCCACTCACTGTCCCTTTGGCCACGTTAATAGCAAGGTTCGCGACACTGCCACCGGCAGCTCCGGTTTCCTTCACCGTCGTCTGAACGAGCTGGGACACGGTTTCCACGGCAGCACCTGTTATTTCGCCGCTTCCTTTGATGATGCCCACTATGCCATCTTTGACGCGTTTACCAACATCTTGCTCATTGACCACAATCGTTCCTCCTCATCATGCCGTCGACAATCACCATACAGGAAACGGCCCCGGTTCGGACATCGACCGTGACGGATTTGAATCTGAACCCAGAACATTTGAGCGATTTGTTCACATGAGCTATGGAAGGTCACCGAACATTCGGGTGGCCGTCGAACCGGAGCCAGGGGAAGCAAGCCGGTCCGGTATGTCATTCGCCCCATGTGGGTCGTGGTACGGTCGGTTGCGCTTGCGGTGGCGGCCGTCGTGTCGGGGCTGGCGCGGATCGCCGAACATGCCATGGGCCTTTCGCGCCCGGAAGCCCCGGACGACTGGCGGGATCGTTGACGACCGTTCCCCGAACGACCGATGAAGGCCGTCCCCGCCGGTTGGCGCCGGGCGGGGACGTTGCCTGCAACCAGGCCGATTAGCTGATCGTTGCCAGGTATTCAGCGAGCCTGCCGAGGTTCTGTTCCGCGCCTTCGAGCGCGCCAACGTGCTCGATGGTGCGGTCCCGGGCCTCCACGCTCGGGAACTGCATGCGCTGAGTGACCTCGGTCTTTCCGCCCTTGTCGGCGAAGGTGATGGTCACGTAG
>SLAK01000337.1 GCA_007126855.1 Dehalococcoidia bacterium
CCGGCATCGGCGAGCACGAAGGCGCGGCCACCCAGGCGCTCGTCGCGGCAAACAGCGCCGAGGGCGTGGATGGCGCCTGTAGCGACGACGATGGGGTATGTGGCCGTCGCGGTGTGGACCACAGCGGCGATGTTCCCGGAGGGCTGGTAGAGCCGATGGCCGTCGACGTGGGCGTGCGCCGGGGAGCTGCGGTGTTCGCGCCAGAGGGTCGCAATTTCTTCAGCCGCCTGCTCGACAGTCATTTCGTCGACATCGACGGCAGCATCAGCCGCCTGGTAATAGTGCAGGCGATCCTTGAGCAAGGCTTCCAACCGGCCGCGGACATCACCTCGGAGGAGGGGACGCTCCTCGGTCGCGGTATCTTGCTGGAGCCTTTCGGCGGCGCATTCGGGGGAGACTGAGAGCCAGACGGAGAAGCCGTCTTCGATGGCCTTGCGGCCGCGCTCGGTGGTCATGGCGCCGCCGCCGGTGGCGACGACGACGCGCTGGCGATTGAGGCAGGCTTCGAGCTGGGCAGCTTCGAGTTCGCGGAAGGCGGCCTCGCCATCCTGCTCGAAGATGCCGGTGACCTCGCGGCTGGCGTGCTTTTCGATCTCGCGGTCGATGTCGATGAAGCCCCAGCCGAGCAGGGCCGCGACGTGCTCGCCGACGGTTGATTTACCGCTTCCCGAAAGGCCGACCAGGAAGATGCGCTCTGGGTGCACGGGGGAATCCTAACGGGAATCGCCGGAGTTGACGCGATCCCTTGGGCCAATGGTGGCGCTGTAGCGCTCGAAGTTACTGCGGCTTTCGTCGAGAGTATCGCCGCCGAATTTCTCCAGCCAGGCGTCGGCGAGCACGATGGCGACCATCGCTTCGGCAACCACGCCAGCGGCGGGGACGACACAGACGTCACTGCGTTCGTAGTGGGCGAGCACTTCCTCGCCGGTATCAAGATCCACGGAAGGCAGGGGGTGGGCCAGGGTGGGGATGGGCTTCACCGCAGCGCGGACGACCACGTCTTCGCCGGTGGAGATGCCGCCTTCGATGCCGCCATGGTTGTTGGAGGAGTGCTGCCAGGGGCGTTCGGTCCAGCGGTCTGCCGGCAGGATGACATCGTGGACCTGGGAACCGCGCAGATTGACAGCGTCGAAGCCCGTGCCGATGCCGACTCCCTTGAAGGCATTAATGCTGCAGATGGCCTGGGCGATGCGGCCGTCGAGCTTGCGGTCCCAGTGGACGTAGGAGCCGAGGCCCAGGGGCACGCCGGTCACGCGCACTTCGACTTCGCCGCCGAGGGTGTCACCGTCTTTCTTGGCGGCGTCGATGGCTTCGACCATGCCGCGGGATGCGTCGGGGTCGGCGCTGCGAACGGCGTCGGCCTCGACAGCGTCCCAATCAACATCGGTGGCGGCCGAGCGGACGCCGCCGATGGAGAGCGTGTGGCTGAAGAAACGAATGCCGAATTCGCCAAGCCAGCGCTTCGCAACGCCGCCGACGGCAACCCGGGCGGTGGTCTCGCGGGCGCTGGCGCGTTCGAGGACGTTGCGGACGTCGGCGAAGTGATATTTCTGCGAGCCAGGGAGGTCGGCGTGGCCGGGGCGGAGCCGGGTGACGCGCTCGATCTCGGCGTCGACCGGTTCGACGGCCATCTTCTCGGTCCAGTTGACCCAGTCGCGGTTCTGGATCCAGAGAGCAATGGGCGAGCCGAGGGTGAGGCCATGGCGGACGCCGCCAACGATCTCCGCGCGGTCTTTTTCGATTTTCATGCGGCCACCGCGGCCGTAGCCGCCCTGGCGGCGGGCGAGGTCGGCGGCGATGTCGTCTTCAGTGAGCGGCAGGCCGGCGGGGAGCCCTTCGATGATGGCGTTGAGGCCTTTGCCGTGGCTCTCACCGGAGGTGAGGAAGCGGAAGTGACCCATTCAGGATGGCCTCCGTGGGGGCTGGAGCGCCTCGGCGGCTGCTTCTTCGGCGGGACGGGGCCGCACGCCTTCAACCGGCGGGAGCTCAATGGGAATAATCGCACCGTTTCGCTCTTCAGCCACTAGCGTATCGAAGCGGCTGAGGATTTCCGTGGCGGAGAGTTCCTCCCAGTTCAGCTCATCGGCGGTGGCGCGGCCGGCGACCGCGGAGACGATGGGCTGCTGCCCGGCTTCACCAAGGCTCGCGAAGATGTCGATACGAACCTCGCCCAGGCGCAGGTTGGGGACGTCGTACATGAGCAGGTCGAGCAGCTTTGCGGCGAGCTCGACCCCTTCGTCCAGGTCGGAGCTGACCTTGATGCGGCGCCCTTCTTCGGTGCGGTATTCGGGCACGACCGAGGTCGAAAGCGTTGCCGCGTTCGGGGTGACGGCGACGAGCTCGACGGCCTGGATGGCGGCCCACCGGCTGCCGGGCATCTCCGCAGGAATGCGGCTGCGCTGCCAGTGGCCGATGGCCTCGTTGATGAGCGCGCCGATGATGTCAACATCGCCTTCGGCGACTTTGCGGCGCCACCAGCGCTGCTGGTACATCTCCGCGCTAACCGCCCAGCCGACGAAGAGGAAGATTGCCAGGGTGATGAGCGAACCAATGACGATGATCATGAGCTGGAAGCGGAGCGCATGCTTTCGCGCCGGGCGAGCTCGGAACGTGCGGCATCGAACATGACATCGACGGGCGCCGGGAGGCCAGTCCAGAGTTCAAACGCGAGCGCTCCCTGGTAGATCAGCATAGGGAGTCCGGGCACAACACGCAGGCCGGCCTCCGAGGCGGCGCGGAGGAAGGGTGTGGTCTCCGGCACATAGACGATGTCGACGGCGAGAGCGCCAGGACTTGCGTCGGCGAAGTCGCATGGACTCTCGTCCTCCGTGCCGGTGCCGTGCATGCCAACGGAGGTGGTGTTGATAACGCAGTCGAAGCCCGCGGGCGATGCGGGCATGGAAGCAGGCGTCGCGGGAGCGCGGGAGCTGGACTGGAGGTCGCGGGTTAGCTCCTCGGCACGTTCGAGGGTTCGGTTGGCGATGGTCAGGGAGGCGGCGCCCGAATCGAGCAGGGCGAATGCGATACCGCGGGCGGCGCCGCCAGCGCTGAGCAGCAGAAAGGAGCGGCCGGCGGGATCGAAGGCGGCTTCGGCGCGGAGCGAGCGGACGAAGCCCGGGCCGTCGGTGTTGAAGCCGAAGAGGCGGCCTTCGCGGTTCAGAATAGTGTTCACTGCGCCGACCAGCGCGCTCTGGCCACCGAGTTCGTCGAGCAGGGGGATGACCGCTTCCTTGTGGGGGATGGTCACGTTGGCGC
>SLAK01000021.1 GCA_007126855.1 Dehalococcoidia bacterium
ACTCCTGCCGCGGCCAGGCGAACGTCTCCGTATCCGGCTCCTCCACGGGCGTCACCAGCGCGACCCAGAGGCCGGGCAGCGGCTCCGGCGCCGGCTCGTCGTCCGCGCTCAGCAGGATGAACGCGAAGACCACGACCGCTGCGACGCCGGTCGCGCCGGCTGCTCCCATGCCGAGCCAGCGCAACCATTCGCCCGGGCCGACCGCCGCCAGCGTCCGCCGCAGCCGGACGGACGGCCGGTTGTACGCCCGCCAATAGGCCGCAGCCTCCTCCCGCGAATGCACGCCGAGCTTCGACATCACTTCGGAGACGTGCCACTTGGCGCCGTCGAGCGTCAGGCCAAGCGCTTCGCCGATCTGCGGGTTCGTGTAGCCCTTCGCCAGCAGATCCAGCACCTCGCGCTGGCGTGGCGTCCACTCGATGTCCTCGATGGCCACGGCCTCCGGGCTGTGTTCGGTTGCCATGCCCTAACCGTAATACGGCGCCGCGCGGCTGACCCTACCCGATGGAAGACATGCCACATCGCAATAGGTGTGAGCTTGATGGTGGCGGACTCACCCGGTGTCGTCATTAGCGCCATTCTCTTCACCTGGTTACCGCACCACCCTCCCTTTCGACAACAGCCGCTTTTGCGGCATCACGAGCCCACGACCCTGCAAAGGGACACGACCAGCAGCATCGACCGCACTGAACCGCGCACGAAGTGGCGCGGGGAGCACGCCTTAATCGTAAGCGCTTTCTGCGCGTATGCTTTCCCGAGAAACAGCGAACACTGGCACGAGGAGGCGACCCTTGCCGGCCATCAGCATCCCCTTCCTCATAGGCGGGCTCACTTTCGGAATCATTTCACTCGTGGTCTTTCTCACCGCGCTGGTGATCCTCAGCGTCCCGGTGCTCGGCACGCGCGGGACACAGCGGCTTATCTGGGCCGGCATCTCGACCATTCTGCTGCTCGTGCTGGCCGCCACGCTCGTTACGCTCACCTACCTGGTCGGGCAGGAGCGCATCCTCCAGTAACGGTCCGCTGGCGCCTCATCCGCTGAACCGCGGCATCACCTCTTTCGCCAGCTTTTCGAAGTACGGAATGGTCGCCGAAGGCCGCATGCCGGGAAAGGTGGCGAAGTACAGCAGCGACGACACCCCGGCCGCCTTCATCGCCTCCACTTCCGCAACCGTGTCCTCCACCGTGCCGAACATGCCTGACGACGCGCCGGGCGAAACGCCCTGGTCCAGCGCGCGGCCCATGCCCACGTCCGTCGGCAGGTCCGCCGCCGTGCCGTACCAGTCGGCATAGTTCGCCATGCGGTGGCGCGCATGCGGCTCTGCCTGGGCCCACGCTGCCTGCGGGTCATCGGCGGGCAGGCGCCAGGCGAAGGTGCAGATGTTGTCGGGCCCCGTTCGGCCATACTCCTGCCGTGCCGCGCGGTAGCTTTCGTACAGCGATGGCGGCCCCACCGCTATGAGGCCATCGCCCATGCGGGCGGCGCGCCGCACCGGGGCGTCTGCCCGGCCGGCAAGCCAGATCTCTGGCCCCGGCCGCTGCACCGGCTTTGGGGTCACCAAGATGTTGCGGAAGTTATAGTGCTTGCCGTCGTAGCTGGCCGGCCCGTCGGCCCAGGCGGCACGGATCACGTCGATGCCTTCTTCCATCAGCGACGGGCGCGATCGCCGCGGCACCCGGAAAGCGTCGAACTCCTCCAGCTTGTAGCCAAGGCCAAGCCCCAGCCGCAGCCGCCCGTTTGAAAGGATGTCGACCACGGCGGCGTCTTCGGCCACGCGGATGGCGTCCTGCAGCGGCAGCAAGAGCACGGCGGTGCCGATGGTAACGCGGCTGGTGCGGGCGGCGATCGCCGCTGCGGCTGTGAGCACCGACGGCAGGTATTCATCATCGATGAAGTGGTGCTCGGTCACCCAGACGACTGGAAACCCGAGCGCTTCCATCGCCTGGATGTGGTCGAGCGTCTCCGCATAGAGCTCAGCCGGCGGGATACGCCACTGCGGCGGGTTGCGAAAGTCATAGAGCAGGCCGAATTCCATGGGACACGCCTCCAGGGGAAGTGGCCGCACTCTACACGGAACTGCGATCCTGGGGCACCTCACCTGGCCCACCCGCGTCCCGCTCCCCGGAGCGCGCCAGCCGCCCGTACATCACCACCCCGGCCAGGAAGATCGCGCCCGCCATCAGCTCCACGGATTCTTCGATGATGAAGTCCATCACGAAGAAGCCACCGATCTCGCCGTTGAAGATGACCGCGCTGATGCGGTCTCCCAGCCTCGGATAGAACTCGTCCTGGGCGCGGAAGAGCGAAGTCGTGGCTGCCAGCGCATAGAGGGCGCCGCCAGCCAGCAGGTAGAGCCTTGTTTGCGGGAAGCGGAATGGCACGCTCCAGTAGCGCAGGAAGGCGAAGATCGTGGGCGCGACGATGATGCCAAATACGGTGCCCTCCACCCATTTGTGGTCGGTACCCCAGAAGTTCTTGAAGTGGGCGGCGAGCATGTGCCGGGGGTCGCCGGGGTCTTCAATGAGCATCAGCGCGAAGCCGATCGCCACGAGCAGCCAGAAAAAGTGCGCGCTGCGTTCGCCGCGCTGCATGTGCATGCCAGAGAGCAGCGCGCTGAAAATGACTACCGTGGCGATGATCAGCCACTGGATCAGCTCCACCGGGCCGCGGTTCCGGAATGCGTGCCACCAGAAGCCGCGGTCGGATGTCAGGCCAAAGATCTCGACGAAATCGATGAGATAGATTCCCACCCAGAACGCAGCCACGACAGCCGCGGCGGCTCCCACAATGCCGAGCGAAGGCGCGTGCTCGCGTACCCGAAAGGTAGTGAAGAACTCCGTGACAAACGCGCCCGCCCGCCCGATCACGTTGCGTGCGAAACGATGGGGCAGATAGGAGGCTGTCACATGCGGGGCCTGCTTAGAGACTCGCAATGGCGTACCCGGTCCGTCGAAACGGCGCAGTGATCATCACGCTGCCAGCGCGCTCACATGGGCAAGCGCGGACATAGCAATGGAGGCAGCTGCCGGGGGCGCCATCGCTATCGTCGCAATGTACGCCAGCGCCGGGCCGGGCGCACCTCAGGCGTCGCGCCGGAGCAACAGGTGCACTTGCAGCGGGCGCAAACAATACCGCGCGTTGCCATGCCCATCCTTTATCATCCGGGGACAACCACTTACCGGTTGGAAGGGGGAACCGAATGACGCTCGCACCACAGATCGACCTGCTCGACCTGCGCAGCTACCAGGACA
>SLAK01000368.1 GCA_007126855.1 Dehalococcoidia bacterium
CGGTCGATCGAGGCAGCGTCCGGCCCGATGACCGCGAAGGCCATCATGGAGCGGCGAATCTCCGAGGGGTCGCGCCCCTCGGATTCACAGTGCTTCTCCAGCACGCCCGACTTGTGCCGGTAGGCGTCCGGGGTCAGGTTCACGGCGTTCCATTCCGTCGCGTAGCGCGCCACGGCCTTCAGCGTCCGCTTCTCGCCCCCGCCACCGATCAGGATCGGCGGCCGTCCCTGCGCGGGCTTCGGCAGGCAATCGGCGTCTTTGAGCTGGTAGTAGCGGCCGTCGAAGGACGCCGGACCGGGACCCCAGAGCTTCTGCATCACCTGGATGGCCTCTTCCAGCCGGTCGAAGCGCTCCTTCACGGGCGGGAAGGGGATGCCGTAGGCGGTGTGTTCCGCTTCGTTCCAGCCGGCGCCCAGGCCCATGGTGAAGCGCCCGCCGCTGAGAACGTCGATCTGCGCCGCCATTCGCCCCACATCCACCGGCGAGCGAAACGTTACCGGCGAAACCAGCGGCCCGAAACGGATATTGGATGTCTCGCGGGCCGCCACCACGAAGGACAGATAGGCCTCCAGCGAGTCCTGTTGCCGCCCGATGAAGTAGTGGTCGGAGCGGAACACGGTGGGAAAGCCCAGCCGCTCAGCCAGCTTCAGAATGTGGAGCCAGCGCTCCCAGGTGAGGCCGTTCTGGCCTTCCACCATCAGTCCAATCTGCATCTGCGCACCTCCCGGAGCTGTGTGCCAGCCATGTCTACACGATTCCGTTACACCCTGCCACAACCGGCGATGCGCGCCTCCCTTATGCTAGATATAGCGCGTGCGCCCCGGGAAACGAATGACCGCCACAAGGCCGCAACCGTCCGAATCAGCGCCAGCCCGATGGATCCGGCGATGCATCAGCATCCCGGCAGTCATGCTGGCATGGCTGATTGGGCTCGTGCTGGCGCCAGTCGTGCTGCCGCTCGTCGTGCTCTTCGACCTGGTGACCAACCGCCGCTTTCCGGTAACCCGCACGCTTGCCATGTTTCTGGTCTACGCGACGGCCGAAGTGGCCGGCGTCATTGCGAGTTTTGGCCTGTGGCTTCGCAAAATCCTCTTTCGCCGTTCGCAAGAACAATTCCTCGACGACAACTACCGGCTGCAGCACTGGTGGGGCATGACGCTCTACCGCTGGGCGGTGCGCCTGTTCTCGCTGCAGGTCGAGATCGACGACACAGCGCTCGGCGAGCCGCGGCAATCGATTGTCTTCGTGCGCCACGTCTGCGTCTTTGACAACCTGGTCCCCTTCGTGGTCATCACCGACCGCTACGGCATCCGGATGCGCTGGGCGATCAACCGCTTCCTGCTGCGCGACCCCTGCCTGGACATCGTCGGCAACAGGTTGCCCAACGTGTTCGTACGCAACGGCCGGAACGACGGCGCGCGGCAGGTCGCGAACCTGGTGGGGTTGCTCGACGGCCTTGGTCCGCAGGAAGGCGTGCAGATGTTCCCGGAAGGAGCGTTCTTCCATCCCGCCCGGCGGGAACGGGCGCTTGAACGGCTCCAACAGCGCGGCGAACACCTCCTGTACGAGCGGGTGAAGCAGTTCCGCGGCACGCTCCCGCCCCGTCTTGGCGGGACCCTTGGCCTGCTCGAATCCAACCCGGGGGCCGATGCCATCTTCATCGCACACACCGGGCTCGAAGGCGCGGGCAGCTACCGTGCCATCCTTCGCGGCGCGCTCGTCGGTAGCCACGTCCGTGTGCGCGCCTGGCGCGTGCCCTTCGCCGAGATCCCGACGGGCCGGGAGCAGCTAACGCAGTGGTTCCTGGGCCAGTGGGAAGAAGTCGACCGCTTCGTGCAGGAACAGGAAGCCGTCCCCGCCGCCGCGCCGCAGCCGGTCGCCACAGGGTAAGCAATGGACGAAGCGCTCCGGACCATGGCCTTCTCCGCCGGCGCGATCGTTGTGCTCATGCTGCTGGTATGGACCGTGAGCCTCGTCATGCGGGACGCCAGCATCGTCGATATCGCCTGGGGCGCCGGCTTCGTCGTTGTCGCCTGGACCGCTTTCGCCGCCGGCGATGGGACGGAGGCGCGCAAGTGGCTCATCACCCTGATGGTGAGCGCCTGGGGCCTCCGGCTCGCCGGCTATCTCGCGTGGCGCAACCTGGGCAAGGGCGAAGACTACCGCTACCAGCGCATGCGCCAGCACTGGGGCCCGCGCTTTCCCCTGATCAGCCTCTTCACCGTCTTCCTGCTGCAGGGCGCCCTGATGTTCATCGTGTCGCTGCCGGTGCAGATGGCGCAGATCTCCGGCGGGCCGGATTCGCTCATCTGGATCGACTACGTGGGCCTCGCCGTATTCGCAGCCGGCCTGTTCTTTGAGAGCGTTGGCGACTTCCAGCTCGCGCGCTTCAAGGCCGATCCCGCCAACGCCGGCAAGGTTATGGACCGCGGCCTGTGGCGCTATACCCGGCACCCCAACTACTTCGGCGACTTTCTCGTCTGGTGGGGCATCTTCCTGGTGGCGCTCGCCCGGCCGGAACTGGCCTGGACCCTCATCGGGCCGCTCGTGATGAGCGTGCTCCTCCTGCGCGTCTCGGGCGTCGCGCTGCTTGAGCGCAACCTCAAGCGCCGCCGCCCGGGCTACGAGGACTACATACAACGCACCAGCAGCTTCTTCCCCATGCCCCCGCGAAGAAGCTGACCCCCTACGCTACCGTGAACGTGGCTTCGGCGAGGCCCTCGGCGCGCACGCGCAATTCGTCGCCGCTGGCAACCGGCGCCGCGCCCGGCGGCGTCCCGGTGAAGATAAGGTCACCCTGCTCCAGCGCGATGAAACGGGATATGAACGCGATGAGCCCGGGCAGCGGCGTGATCAGGTCCGCCAGGCGGCCCGACTGCTTCTGCTCCCCGTTGTGGTACAGCTCGACTGTGAGCTGGCGGTGGTCCCCCACCTTCGAGGCCGGCACGAAACTGGAAAGACACGCCGAGGTGTCAAAACCCTTCGCCATGGCCCACGGGAGGCCCTGTTCGCGGTTCTTGCGGAACCGCTCGAGCGTCATGTCCAGGCCCACGCCATAGGCCGACACGTGCTCCATCGCCACGTGTTCGGGGATGGCCCGGCCGCCGCGGCCGATCGCCGCCACCAGCTCGCCTTCGA
Organism: Dehalococcoidia bacterium; assembly: GCA_007126855.1. Classification (GTDB taxonomy): domain Bacteria; phylum Chloroflexota; class Dehalococcoidia; order Tepidiformales; family Tepidiformaceae; genus SLAK01. The sequence goes on from SLAK01000368.1 coordinate 3,139, forward strand.
AGAGCGCGGTCTCCCCTTCCGGCACCCGGATCTCTTCGCCCTCCCAGATGATGGCGTCGGGCGGCTTCAGGAAGATCACCGGCTCATCGGAAAACGGTGTGCCGAAATTCGC
>SLAK01000117.1 GCA_007126855.1 Dehalococcoidia bacterium
CGTTCAAATCGCGCGCGATTTGCTCCGCCCGCACCGGCTGATGCGTCTTGATGTACTCGACGATTGCCCGTCGCGGTTGTGAGAGAAGTTCTATAGAGCTGGAAACGGTTCGTTGCATGACGCTTTCATGCTACTAGCTTCCGGTGGAGTTGAAACCCGTTCGGGCCGAGTTTGGGTCGTTTGCCCTTGTATTCCTGACCGAATGGTCCCCTGATCAGTCTGCAATTTGCCGGCGCCGCTCCGCGGCGATCGCGCGCAAACGGGAAAAGTCCACCGAGATGAACAGTGCCTCCGCCTCGGCGCACAGGGTCTCGCCGTCGTGCAGCGTGCCACGCGTGAAGATCTTGCGCCCCTCAACGTTTTCGACCCACCCTTCAAAGCGCAGTTCGCGGAACAGCGGCGTGGGGCTCCGATAGTGTATCGTCAGCCGGCCGGTCATCCCCGGATTACCCGTCAGCGATTGCACCATGCCGAGCAGCTCATCGAAGGACGCCGACACGATGCCGCCGTGCACATGGTCCGGAGGCCCTTCGTATTGACGACGGTAGTATGCGGTCCCGATGACGCGGTCCTCTTCCACGCGCAGGTAGAGCGGCGGCGCTATCGGGTTGCCGGGGCCAACGAGCGGGCTGTTATCGAATCCTGCCGCCGCGTCACCCGAGTTCGAGGTCTCGGCGAAGCCCCACAGTGCCCTTCCCCGCGGGCCGTCTTCCAGCCGCCGGGCCACGTCTTCGACGAGCCCCGCCACCTCGTTCAATTCCTCCGGGCTCGCGTCCGAGTCCATCAATACCTCGATGGTCTCGCGCAGCCCTTCGGCAAGCCTATGGATCGCCGCGCGCTGGCTCTTGGGGGGCGCTTCCTGCGGCATCCACCGCCGCTGCGAGCGCAGCTCCTCGTTGTACCGCTTCAAGTCCTTCAACAGCTGCAGACCTCAACCGAAATCAGAAGCGCTCGCGCCCGGCGCTCCCTTTCATGCTACTGGAACAGCGCTCCCACGCTCTGACCCGAGTGGATCCGCGTGATGGCGTCAGCGAAAAGCTGCGCTATCGGGATGACCGTCATATTCGGCAGGCGCTTCTCCTCCGGCACCGGCACCGAGTCCGTCACGACCAGCTCGCGCACCTCGAGCGAACGCATCCGGTCCACCGCCGGGCCGCTCAAGATGGGGTGGTAAGTGCTAATGATGACGTCGGCGCAGCCTTTGTCCCGGAGTAGCCGCACCGATTCGACAATGGTGCCGCCCGTATCGATCTCGTCGTCCAGGATAAGCACGTTGCGACCGTTAACATCGCCAATCACATTCGTCGCCTCGGTCCGCTCGGTGTTGCCGATACGGCGCTTCTCGATGATCGCCAGCGGCATATCGAGCCGGGCCGCCAGGTCCCGGGCGCGCTTCTCGTCGCCCACGTCAGTCGCGATGACGGTGTAGTTCTCGAGCCGCAGCTCGCGCAGGTACCCGCTGAGCGGGTAGAGGGCGCTCAGCTCATCCACCGGCACGTTGAAGAAGCCCTGGATCTGGCCGGCGTGCAGGTTCATGGTGAGCACCCGGTCCGCGCCGGCCGTCTCGATCAGGTTCGCGAGCAAGCGTGCAGAGATGGGCACGCGGGGCTGGTCCTTCTTGTCGCTTCGGCCGTATGCGTAATAGGGGATGACCGCCGTGATCCGCCCGGCCGATGCGCGCTTGGCCGCATCGATCATGATCAGGAACTCCATGATCGACGTGTTCACCGGGCTGCAAAAGGGCTGGACGATATAGACGTCGCGCTGGCGGATGTTCTCTTTGTACTGGACAAAGATGTTCTCGTTCGAGAACTCGAAGACGTCCACACGGCCGAGCGGACGGCCAAGCCGTTCGCAAATCTGCTGGGCGAGTCCCGGATGAACCCGGCCTGTGAAAACTGCAAGGTCGGTGTACACCAGGAACAGCACCCCCTTCCCGGCGTTGCGGCCGCCGGGCGCCTGTGAAGGCGTTTCGTTTCAGCACCGCGAGACTAGCATGCACACATCGAAGACGGTAGGCAGCGGGCTACTATGAAAGCTGGCTTTCATGTCTGCACCACGGATGAAAACAAAGGGGGTAATGGCTTTAATGCTGATCTGGTGATCAGATGAAAGCTGGCTTTCAACTCCGGGCCGGGGGTTAAAGCAGAGGGGCCGTTGCTTTAATGCTGAGTCGGTGATCCATGCCTCAGGCCGCACCGTCCATCACCTCCAGCAGCTCCGTCGCCACGTAGAGGCGGCCATGGCTCCGGCCCGTCACCTCGCGGATAATCCCGAGCCGTTCCAGCACGGAGATCTGCTTGTAGGCCGTCTGCGTGGCGACACCGAGCTCGTGCTCAACCATGGCCGCGTCTACAGCAATGGATCGCTGCACGAGCTCCAGCGCCCGGTGCGCGTTCGCCGGGGATTTCGCGCCAAGCAACCGCTGGCGCCAGTCCTCGTAGAGACCAAGCAACCGGCGGGCCAGGTCGACGCCTTCCTGTGCCTGCTCCAGCACACCGCGCAGGAAGAACTCAAGCCAGGCCTGCCAGGCGCTTCTGGCGCTGACGGCGAACAGCAGGTCGTAGTAGCGCTGGCGATGCGCTTCGAAATAGGGGCTCAGGTAGAGTAGCGGGTGCGAAAGCCGACGGCGCTCCGCCAGCACCAGCGGGATGAGCAAGCGGCCCACACGACCGTTGCCATCTATGAACGGGTGGATCGCTTCGAACTGGTAGTGAACCCACGCCAGCTCGACGAGCAGCGGCGTCTGTGGCTTGTCGGCTTGCATGTACTCGACGAGCGCGTCGAGAGACTCCACCATTTCATCTGGCGGCGGTGGGACGAAGCTGGCGCTTTTCAACGGCCCCGGGCCGCCGATGTGGTTCTGGATGGTGCGGAACTCTCCGGGCGTGCCGAAGCGCTCGCCGCGCACTTCCGTCAGCAGACGGCGGTGGAGCATCCGCACCAGGTCGTGCCCGGGCCCATCGTCGTGGATGTGGCGGAGCCCGTAATCCAGCGCGTCCAGGTAGTTATAGACTTCGCGGACGTCTCCCTTTTCGAGCCGCAAGTCCGTCGCCTCGAAGGTCACCAGGTCGGCGAACGACGCCTGCGTACCCTCGATGCGCGAGCTGCGCACCGCTTCCCGGCGCATGTAGGGACGCACCAGTAGGTCCGGGTCTTGCAGCATCGACCCGACGCCGTCGAGCTGCCCGAGCGCATGGTTGGCGTCGCCAAGTAGCCGCGTCAGTGGCAGGATGGCCTCGCGCTCC
>SLAK01000192.1 GCA_007126855.1 Dehalococcoidia bacterium
CGATGGAAGGTTCAACGTCGGCCAGATCGAGCTCCAGCGTGTCGCTGAAGACGGGGTCGGGCATGTCGTCGGTGCGGAAAAGGCCCTGCTGCCGGCAGTATTCGCCGACAAGTTCGACGAGCGACTCTTCGCGGCCGGTGAAGCGCATGTAGTTGAGCGTTTCTTCGTCCACGGGGAAGAAGCCCATGGTGGCGCCGTATTCGGGCGACATGTTGGCGATGGTGGCGCGAACGGCGAGCGGCAGGGTGCTGAGGCCGGAGCCGTAGAATTCGACGAACTTTCCGACGACGCCCTTCTCGCGGAGCATCTGGGTGACGCGGAGCACCAGGTCGGTGCCGGTGGCGCCTTCGGGCAGCCGGCCGGTGAGCTTGAAGCCCACGACTTCGGGGATGAGCATCGAGATGGGCTGGCCAAGCATGGCTGCCTCGGCTTCGATGCCGCCAACGCCCCAGCCGAGCACGCCGAGGCCGTTGATCATGGTCGTGTGCGAATCGGTGCCGACGAGTGTGTCGGGATAGGTAAGGGTATTGCCGTCTTCCTGCTTCTGGAAGACGACGGTTGCAAGGTATTCCAGGTTGACCTGGTGGACGATGCCCGTACCGGGCGGCACGACATGGAAGTTTTCGAAGGCGTTCTGGCCCCAGCGCAGGAAGGCGTAGCGCTCCGTGTTCCGGTCGAACTCCTTCTCGACGTTGCGCCAGAAGGCGTCGCCGGTGCCGAAGTAGTCGACCTGCACCGAGTGGTCGATGACCAGGTCGACCGGCTGGAGCGGGTTAATGATGCGGGGGTCGCGGCCTTTGGCGCGGACAGCGTCGCGCATGGAAGCGAGGTCGACCACCACGGGGACGCCAGTGAAGTCCTGCAGCAGCACCCGCGCGGGTGTGAAGGCGATCTCGCGCTCGGGCGCGCGGGACGGGTCCCACGCCGCGAGCGCCTCGATGTCGTCCCTGGTGACGCCGCGGCCGTCTTCGTAGCGCAGCAGGTTTTCGAGCAGGATCTTGAGGGAGAAGGGCAAGCGGTCGACGTTGCCGCCGGCTTTGGCGGCGAGCTTGCGGAGGGAGAAGTAGTCGTATTGCTGGCCGTCGGCGGTCAAGCGGCTGCGGGTTTGGAAACTGTCCAGCGCCATCTGCACTCTCCTGGTTTCGGCTCTGTGGCTTGCGCCTGGGAGGGAGACCGTGGCAAACGGATGCGCCGGCATTGCCGCAAAGCTTCGCCAGGTGGATAGCACCAACCGGGACTTGAACGGTTTATCGTTGCAGACCCGGCGCGCCCCGTATCCCTCGCCTCCTTCGCAGGCATGGATGCTTGGGCCCTTGCCCGGGTCGAAACCGGGGGGTCGCGCCACCTGCCAGCCCCGCGACTTCCCTCGTCTTCCGGGACCGTTGGGCCCGGAGCTGACACTTCTTCGGTGCGGACCGTGCCGAGTATAGCATCCCGGCGGCCTGCCTGCGTCAGGCCGGGCCGCCCTTGTTCGGCTTCTGGCGGCCAAGCAGGGCCTGCATCTCTCGCGCCGCTTCCGGGCGGACAGGCGAACGCTGGTGTGCCTGCTCGGGCCCGAGCGCCACGGTGAGCAGGAAAGCGAGCGTCGCCAGGACGAGCACCACGATGCCGGCATCGCTGAATTCGACCGGCGCGCCCTGGAAGACCTGCACCCAGGGCTCGAACGCGTCTTCACGCATGCGCAGGATTGCGCCAATCATGGCCACCGCCAGGGCGCCGCCCATGAAGAAGGCGATATTGAAGACGCCCACGCCGACGCCGGTGCGTTCCTGCGGCAACTGGCCGGTGGCAGCGGTGATGACCACGGAGTTGACCATGGCGTAGCCGCCGGCGACGAGCGCGTAGAGGATGGCGATGCTCACCGGGCTCCATCCGGCGCCGGCGAAGACATAGACAACTGCGGCATTGAAGAACAGCCAGCTCCCGATGACCAGGATGGGCCGCGGCCCAAGCTTTGGCGCGAGCCATGCCGCTGCAACCCCGGTCGCAGCAAGCACCAGGGCGCCCGGCAGGAGGTGGAAGCCGATATCGATGATGCGCATGTCGTGGTAGCGCTCGAGGAGCAGCGGAAGCATGACGACGACGCCGAAGTGCGCACCCTGGATGCAGAGACCCACGACGCACAAGGTGAGGAAACGGAAATTGCGAAACAGCACGGGGTCGATGAAGGGTTCGGTGGCCTGGCGGGTGCGCAGGGCGAAGAGCCCCATGAGCGGGGCGAAGGCCGCGGCACCAGCGACGCCATAGGCGTCGACGATGTCATTGGGCAGCCGGTTGACGGCGATGACGCCGCCGGTAACCGCGCCGGCAAGCAGGATGGCGCCCACGTAGTCGAAGCGCTGGCCGGGCGTGCCATGCACGGCAGGCAGCGCGTACACCAGGACCGGCACCAGCACGGCCACCGCGGCGCCGGTGACCAGGAAGGGCCCCTGCCAGCCAATCCACTCGGCGAGGGTGCCGCCAAGCAGTGGCCCGATGCCAAAGCCTACCCCGACGGCAACTATGATGAATGCGATAGCCCTGGCGCGGCCAGCCTCGCTTGTCGTGTGCACGATCGTCGCCATCGAGAGAGCGGGGATGGCTGTGCCGCCGGCGCCCTGCAACACGCGAGCAGCAATGGAGGTTTCGTAGGTCGGCGAGGCTGCGACCAGCAGGGAGCCGATGCCAAAGACAATGATGCCGAAGATGAGCAGGGGCTTGGTGCCGCGCATATCGGCGAGGCGGCCATAGACCAATGTTCCGGTGGCGAAGGGGATGAGGTATGCGGCCACGAACCAGGAGAGGACATCGTCGGTGACGCCGAATTCGGCCTGGATATCCGGCAGGACGATCGCGGCCATCGACGCATTGGCCACGGAGATGAGCACTCCTGCGGCCATGGCGAGGAGGGCGAGGCGCGGGAGCCGTTGCTGTCGCTCAGGGGTCACGCGTGGGATTGTCGGCCGGTGAGGCTACGCTGTCGAACCGTGGAGTACCTGAGAGTGTGCAGTGGTTATACTGAGAAGCGAAGGGCTCGTAGCTCAGTGGTAAGAGCGGCCGGCTCATAACCGGTTGGTCGCAGGTTCAAATCCTGCCGGGCCCACCAGTGTTTGTATTCAAACTCTACCCTCCCGCCCTGGTTCGGGCGCTTCGTCAAATGGTGGCAATGGTGGTGGTCAGTCCACTTCCCATTTGACAGGAGTGCACAAGCAGAGCCACCCGATCGCCGGGCAGGGGGAACCATCATGTCTCGGCGAAA
>SLAK01000359.1 GCA_007126855.1 Dehalococcoidia bacterium
CCAGGGCATAGGCTTCGGCAAGTTCCCAGGCGAGCTGGATGCCGTTGTCCTCGATCAGGGCAGCGTAGGCGTGGTAGCTGAGGATGAACGTGGGCTCAATGGCGATCACGAAGTCGTAGAGCGCGCGCGTTTCGGGCTCGGAGAGCGGCTTTTCGCCTGCCTTGACCTCCTGATCGCCATGGACAGCGGTCGGCTGCCAGTCTTCGGTGGGCCAGTTACGGTTGAGGTCGACCTCGCGGGCGTTCAGCCGTGTGCCAAGGGCATAGCCGTCGGGGTTGACCAAGGGGATGAAGATCAGGCGCAGCTCAGCGGGGATTGGCGCCTGGTTGGCTTCGAAATGGGCGAGTAGCTGCTCGACGATGTGGGTGGCTTCCTCTTCCGGGCCGGTGTGAAGACCGCCGACGAGCATGACCGTGGTCGGTCCGCTTCCAACCTGGTGCGCGGTAATGGGGCGGCCCTGCAGCGAGTGGCCGATGACCTCTGTGGCAGGCGGAGGTTCAGGGGTCGCGGTTGGTGTCCGTGCTACGTCCCGGGCCAGGGCAGGGACGGCGATCGCATGCGTCGGCGCCGGATCTGCTCCGGTGTCGTCCTCGGCGCGGACTGTGGCGCAGGCCGCCAACAATAACAGCACGATGAGCAGCAGAAACAGCGCGGTGACGGCCGGGAAGCGACGGGCCACTCCATCGGCATGGGCTACAGGAGACAGGGAAGCGGTCGCACGTCGAAATGGGGCCGGCATCGATGCCGACCGACAATACAGCCAGATGGCGTGCCGGGGGAAGCGATGGACGCGCTGATGAGCGGCACCCACAGGGTAGGAGCTCTTCGTACGAGGGAGGGGGACAGCCTTTTGGCTGTCCCCCTCCTGGTGTGGTATTCGCGTACCGCCGGATCAGGCGTGCAGGGCTTCGGCGACCTCTTTGAGCCCGACGGATTCCAGCTTGACCTTCGAGGGCTTGCAGGTTTCGGGATCCCACCCGCAGGCCTTGAGGAAGTCGACCTCGAGGGTTTCGGTGTTGAGCTTGACGTTCTCCAGCGGGCCGGTGTGGGTGGCTTCGGTGCTTTCACCGGTGACACGCGCCGGGACTGCACGCTTGCGCGGGTTGCCGCCTTCGCGCACCTCGTAGGCCATGCGCAGGTTCGCGATGCGCTCGCCCACGTCCATGATCTCGTCGAGGTCCATGTCCCAGCCGGTAACGGCGTTGAACCAGCTCGGGATGTTGGCCGTGTTGGCGGCCATCATGATGAACTGGCACATGCCACCGGAGTTGACCACGTGCATGTATTCGCTGGCGGCCTTGTGGTGCTCGCCGCGGCCGGAGTAGTCCTTGAAGTCCTGCGGGGCCGGGGGAACCTTGCCGAGGCGCTTGTTGCCTTCGTACTGGGTGTGGCGCGCGGGCGTGGGGTCGAGCTTGTAGGTGGTATGGTATTCGGGCTGGAGCTTGGGGTCGTGCATGGGCAGCTCCTGGCCGCCGATATGCATCGCGTACTGCTCCGCACCCTTGCCCAGCTTCTCAGCGGCGACCTTGACGCCGTCGGCGAAGACATCGCCGATGCCGCGGCGCTCGCCCATCATCTTGAGGAATTCGACGATGGCTTCGGCGTTGCCCCAGGTGAGCTCAAGGCCGTCGGTGTCTTCCTTGGTGATGATGCCGTTTTCGTAGCACTCAATCGCCATGGAGATGGCGCCACCAGCGCTGATGACATCGAAGCCATATTCGTTGCTCAGGTGGTTGAGGTAGATGAGCGCGTCCGGCTCGGCCATGAGGTTCATGGTGCCGAAGGCTGCCATGGCCTCGTATTCGGGCCGGTGGGTGTGGTGGGGATAGGGGTACTTGGGATTGGTCGATTCGACGGACTCGGCGCCACAGGCCATGGGGCAGCGCCAGCAGCCGTAGGACTTTTCCATCTTGGGGTTGATGGCGGTGCCGCCGTCGATCTGCTTCGCATCCGGGAAGTCGACAACGCCAACGCCGCCCCAGTTCTTCACCGGGGAGTCGCCGTTCAACGCCGAGGCGGCCGTGATGCCGGTGGTCCCGAAGGTATGGAAGAAGTCCTTCAGCGGCTTCACGAAGTCGTCCAGGTTGGAGCGGAGCATCTTGTTGATCTCCGGGGTCTGGGCGATGATCTTGCGGTCGGCCACGGTCACGACTGCCTTCAGGTTCTTCGAACCCATGACGGCGCCGACGCCGGAGCGGGCAGCCAGGCGGCCATGGTCGTTACAGACGCCGCTGATGAGCGAGAGCGTCTCGCCGGAAGGGCCAATGTTGGCGATGCTGGCGCGCTTGCCGTGGCGGGATTTCAGTTCCATCTCGTTCTGGATGGCGAGCTGGCCCCACTGGTCAGACGCGTCTCGAAGCTCAACCTTATCGTTCTCGATGAGCAGGTAGACGGGCTTTTCGGCCTTGCCGAAGAACATGATGCCGTCCCAGCCCGAAAGCTTGAGCACGCCGCCGAAATCGCCGCCGCAGTTGGCATCCCCCCAGCCGTTGGTCAGCGGGCTCTTGCAGACAACCTGCCAGCGCTGGCCAAAGAGCGGAGTGCCGGTGAGCAGGCCGGCAAACATGCCGAGCATGTTTTCGGGGCCAAGCGGGTCGGCGCCCTGCGGGACACGATCCCAGAGCATGCGCGCGCCGATGCCATAGCCGCCAAGGTACTGGCGGTAAAGTGCCTCGTCGGGTTGCTCGACGGTGATTTCGCCGGTGGTGAGGTTTACGTTGAGGAGCTTGCCGTTATACCCCTTTTCTTCAAGGGTCGCGGACTGTCCGTTGCCTTCGGCCAATGGATCCCTCCATATTCCGAGCATAGTTCGCCCGGTGGTTTGGGGTGGAGGTTGGCAGAGCCGGGCGCGGGTTGCAATATGCCCGGACAAGCATAGCGGTCAACTTACCGGTTCAGGACTGTGGATTGACGGAATGGAGGCTGATAGGCAGCACTTCGGCATAGCGCTCGAAGTCGCGGTCGAGGGTGAAGATGGCGTGTTCTTGCGTTTCGCTTATCGCACACAGCAGCATGTCCGTCGAGGAGTACGCGATTCCGCGGGAAATGCAACGGTTGGCGCAGACAGCCGCGACCTCGTAGTCGAGCGCGGTAGTGCTGGCCGGCGGCACGCCCCGGAGTTGGTCTCGAATCGCTTCAAAAGTGTGTTCGTCGCGTATGCCGGACATGACCTCCTGCCGGACAGCCCCCAGGAGGAAAGCCTCTCGGCGAGCCAGCAGACCGCTGAGTTCGCGCAC
>SLAK01000056.1 GCA_007126855.1 Dehalococcoidia bacterium
CGGTGTGGTTGATGCCGACCGGGCAGGAGGAGAGGCAGTCATCGCAGCCGAAGATCCAGTCACCGAACTTGGGGCGGAGTTCGCGGGGGATAGGTCCGCGGTTTTCGATGGTGTGGTAGCTGATGCAGAGGCGGGCGTCGAGGACGTGGCCTTCGGGGGAGATGGCGCCGGTGGGGCAGGCGACGATGCAGCGGGTGCAGGCGCCGCAGGTCTTGCGGAGGGGTAGGTCGGGATCGAGCTCGAGCGTGGTGGCGATGGCGCCGAGGAGCACCCAGGGGCCAAAGCCGGGGACGAGCAGCATGGTGGACTTGCCGAGCCAGCCCATGCCGGCGCGGGCGGCAAGTGGGCGTTCGAGCAGGGGGCCGTAGTCGACGGTCGCGCGGGCTTCGGCGGCGAACTCTTCGCGGATGGTGCGGGCGATGCGGCGGAGTTTCTTTTCGAAGACGCGGTGGTAGTCGCGGCCCTGGGCGTAGCGAGCGATGCGGCCGGTCGATTGACGATTGACGATTGGCGATTGGCGATTGGCGGGGGGACCCTCACCCCCTGGCCCAACGGATTCGCGATTCGCGATTGGCGATTGGCGATTTGTGGCATAGGTAGCGTCAAGGTTCGCCTGGTGGGGGCCGTTGCGGGCGCCAGCACCCTCACCCCCTGGCCCCCTCTCCCGTTGTACGGGAGAGGGGGAAGAGGTTGGGGTGTAGGGAAGGGCGAGGAGGATGACGGATTGGGCGCCTTCGAGGAAGCGTTCGGGATCGGTGGAGCGCTGGAGCCATTCGGGGGTCATCCAGCGCATGCCGGCGAGGAGGCCCCGGGACTGGCGATCGAGGCTGGCGTCGCGCGCTTCATCGAGCGAGTTAGCGGAGGCGACGCGCACGAGGGAGAAGCCTTCGGCGCGGGCGAGTTCGGCGATGCGAGCGCGGGCGTCAGCATCCATACCACTACGAAACGCTATGCGGGGCGCTGTGGCAAACGCGGGTATCAGAAGGCGAGCTCGATGCGGCGGAAGCGTTCAAGGTAGCGGCCGTCGTCGGCCTTCCATCGGTCGCGGGCGAAGATGGCGAAGTCTTCGTCGCCGCCGACCTGCGAGACGTGGGCGGAGAGCGCCAGGATCTTGCGTTCGACGACATCGCCGATATCGACTTCGAAGTTGGGGTGGTTGCTGCTCCAGAGGAGTATCTCGCGCACCTTGTGGGGCTCGAGACCTTGCTCAAGTTGTTCGGGGAAGTTGAGGTGGTCGCGCGCGGTCGGGTAGACGGCGTCGAGCGTGGCCGCGCCTGTGACGCGGTGGTCGGAATGGTTGATGAAGCTGTTGCGGACGATCTGGTCGGTATCGTGGGTGAGGACGGTGTGGGGGCGGACTTTGCGAATGTGCCGGACGATCTGGTCGAGCAGCCGGCGGTCGTAGGCGAGTTCGCCGTCTTCGTTGTCGAGGAAGTGGACACCGCGGGCGCCCATGCGGCGGCAGGCTTCGCGTTGCTCGTCGCGGCGGATGGCGATGAGGCGTTCGCGGCTCATCGTGCGGTCGGCGGTGCCCTTGGCGCCGTTGGTGCAGATGAGGAAGTGCACGTCCCAGCCCTGCTCGGCGAGGATCATGCAATAGCCGGCGGCGCCGAAGTCCCCATCGTCGGGGTGGGCAGCGACGACCAGGGCGATGGCGGATTCGGGTGCGGGCACAGGTGAACTCCGGACGGGAAGCTGAGGTGGATCGTTGCCACGGAAGAAGCGTGAGCGCAAACGCGATGTGACGGGAGCCGATAGGGGCTATGCGCGGTTGTTCGGAACAGGTTTGACGATAATGCTGTGGTTTCGCTAAAGTTGAGCCGAACATGCGTTCGCACCCCAGGAGCCACCAATGACCGACCTTTCACCGAAGCAGGCCCAGATCCTCGAGTTCCTCTCGACCTTCCTCGAGGAGAAAGACTATCCGCCGAGCATCCGCGACATCCAGATCGGGTGCGGCATCAGCAGCACTTCGGTTGTCGATTACAACCTTCGCAAGCTGGAGGAGAAGGGGCACATCCGGCGAGACCGGGAGGTTTCGCGCGGGATCGAGGTGCTGGGCGGGCGGAAGCGACGGTCGAAGGTGGTGGAGATCCCGGTGCTGGGGAGCATTGCGGCGGGCCAGCCGATCCCGGTACCGACGAGCGACCGCTGGGTGGCAGATGCGGACGATTCGGTGACGGTGACGGAGGACATGATCCGCGGGCGTTCGGACGTGTTTGCGCTGCGGGTGAAGGGCACGTCGATGATCGAGGACCTCATTGATGACGGCGACATTGTGTTCCTGGAACCGGCACGGGCCGTGGAGAACGGCGAGCGGGTGGCAGTATGGCTGCGGGACCGCGCTGAAGTGACGCTGAAGCGCTTTTACCTTGAGGGAGAGCAGGTGCGGCTGCAGCCCGCGAACAGTACCATGCAACCTATCTACACGACGCCGGAGAACGTGGAGATCCAGGGGAAGTTCGTCTCTTCGTTCCGGCCGAGCGACTGAGGGCCACCAAGGGAGGGGAATGACGGGGCCCGGTTTTGGGTCCCGTTTTTGTTGCACGGATGAGTGAGGCGATCCTGAGCATCCGGGACCTTTCGGTGCGGTACCGCGGCAAAGAGTCGGCGGTGCAGGCGGTGGACAATATCTCGCTGGATGTTGGCCGCGGCGAGATCGTGGCGCTGGTGGGCGAATCCGGAAGCGGCAAGACGACAATCGCGATGTCGGTGCCGATGCTGTTGCCGGGCGAGGCGGAAGTGACTTCGGGCGAGGTGCAGTTCCAGGGCCGGAACTTGCTGGAGATGGGGGAGCGGGAGCTGCGGTCGATCCGCGGCCGGGACATCGCGGTGGTATTCCAGGACCCGGTCGCGGGGCTCAATCCGGTGATTCCCGTGGAAGACCAGGTGGCGGAGATGCTGACGAGCCACCTGCCGATCAAGAAGAAAGAAGCAAAGCGGCAAACGGTCGACATTCTTTCGCGGGTGGGGCTTTCGGACCCGCAGCGTATCGCGAAGTCGTACCCGTTCCAGCTTTCGGGCGGGATGTGCCAGCGGGTGATGATCGGTATCGCGACGGCGCTAGACCCGCACCTGTTGATCGCGGATGAGCCGACGAGCGCGCTGGACGTGACTATCCAGGCGCAGATCCTGGCGCAGCTCGAAGAGCTCCGGCAGGAACGGGGGACGAGCATCCTGCTGATCACACACGATTTCGGCGTGGTCGCGCAGATGGCAGACCATGTTTCGGTGA
>SLAK01000207.1 GCA_007126855.1 Dehalococcoidia bacterium
GAGAACATGGCCGGCCGGCCACACTTCCTGGCCACGCGCCGCGTCGAAGCCGAGCATCCTATCGAGGAAGTTGGCGGCGAGATGCGCGCGATGATGTCCTGGCTGAAGGGCGGGAAGTAGGCGCAGGCCTTCCGGCGACGCGGCTGCGCTATACTGTTCGCATGGCAGAAACGACGAAACTGGCTCCCCATATCGTCGTAACGCCCGGTGTACGTGGCGGAAGGCCATACATCGAAGGCAAGGGCGTTGCTGTAGCGCACGTGGCAATCGTGCACGAGGAACTTGGCGTCCCCGTGCCTGAGATCATGGAGGATTATGATCTCACACCGGCCGAAGTCCATGCTGCGTTGGCCTACTACCACGACCATCGCGAAGAGATAGACGCGCGGCAGAGGGAAGACGAAGCGTTCATTGAGGAGATGAAAGCGCGCGAGCCATCGCTCCTTGCCGAAAAGTTACGCTCGCTTCGTGCATAGGCGTTGGCGCGATTCGTCGCGGATACCCACATACCAAGGGCTGCAGTGGAGGAGCTTCAGGAAAAAGGCGTTGATATCGTCTTCGCCGTCGATGTCAGTCTCCGCACGGCTGACGATCCCGAGATCCTCAACTGGGCGCTGAGAGAAGGGCGCGTCGTGGTGACCTTCGATTCCGATTTTCCGGCGCTTCACCGGTCCGGATGAGCACGCGGGAATCCTGTTCCTCACCCGCGCCCGCGACATCGGATCCATCGTGGAAACGGTGTTTCTGGTGGACGAAGCGATGAGCCCCGACGAGATGCGGGGCCGCGTCGAGTACTTCTGATCGCTACTCCTCCTCCTCCCCTTCCTCCTCCCCGTCCTTCGCCACGAAGAACAGGTAGGCCATCGGCAGCAGCCCCACGCTGTTCACGGTAAGCAGCGCAGGGACCCACTTGAAGTCCCGGCGGCCGAGCGCGCGCCAGACCGCGGCCAGCTTCCATGCGGTGTCCCAGACCGCCGCCGCGAAGATAAGCCATCGTTGTGTCTTTCCCATGGGTACACGATACCCTTTCCGCTCGCCGCGTTGACGACGGCTTCCCGGCGCCTTGCCCTCGTTTGAGTGGCGTCGGCAGATAGGCCACAATTGGCCCAGCACAGTACAACAGCCGGGACATGGCCTGGCCCGATTGGGGAAATCGACACATGGAATTGCGTTTCAGCGAAAAGGAAGAACAGCTTCGCGCAGAGATCCGCGCCTTCCTGAAGGAGCAGATCGGCGATGGCCAGGTGCGGGCCGGTTCTCAGGGCGCGCGCACCGAGCAGGACTTCGAACGCGCGATGGCGTTCAACAAAGCGCTCGCCGAGCGCGGCTGGATCGCCCCGGCATGGCCGAAGGAATACGGCGGCCTCGGCGCCTCCATCACCGAGCAGATGGTCTTCAACGAGGAGTTTGGCTACCTGGGCGCCCCCGACACCGGCACCCGCAACTTCGGCGTCGGCATGATCGGGCCCACGCTCATCATCCACGGCTCCGAAGAGCAGAAGCGCCACTACCTGCCCAAGATCACCAGCGGCGAGCACATCTGGTGCCAGGGCTATAGCGAACCCGAGGCCGGCTCCGACTTGGCCTCGCTCCAGACCCGCGCAGTCCGCGACGGCGATGACTACGTGATCAACGGCCAGAAGATCTGGACCTCCGGCGGCCACCGCTCCAACCAGATGTTCTGCCTGGTGCGCAGCGACCCCGAGGCGCCCAAGCACCGTGGTATCAGCTTCCTGCTGATCGACGACATCAAGAACACGCCCGGCCTTACCATCCGCCCGCTGGTCAACATGGCCGACCGCCACCACTTCAACGAAGTCTTCTTCGAAGATGTGCGCGTGCCGGTGAAGAACCGCATCGGCGAGGAGAACCGCGGCTGGTACGTCGGCATGACGCTGCTCGACTTCGAGCGCTCGGGCATCGGCACCACCGCGGCCCAGAAGCGCACGCTCGAAGAGCTGGCGTCCACGCTGCGCGAAGGCCCGGCCGACCTGCGCACGAAGTACCGCACGAAGCTCGCGGACTTCGTCGTCGCGAACAACGTCGGCCGCTACCTGGGCTATCGCATCGGCTATATGCAGTCGAAGGGCCAGGTACCGAACTACGAAGCCTCGGTGGTCAAGATCTACCAGTCCGAGCTTGGCCAGCGCATCTACAACTTCGGCGTCAACATGCTCGGCCTGGGCGGCCTGCTCCGCCCCGAGGACCCCACGGCGCCGCTCGGCGGCGAGCTGCCCGAGAACTACATCCAGGCGGTGCCATCGAGCATCTATTCGGGCACGAACGAGATCCAGCGCAACATCATCGCCACCCGCGGCCTCGGCCTTCCCCGCGGCTAGCGCGGCTCCAGCAAAGCCCCGGCGATGCCCCGCTGGACGACTGAGACCGGCATCCCCCCTCTCCCAATGCATTGGGAGAGGGGACGGGGGTGAGGGCCCTGCCGTTCCCCGTCTCCTTGCGAGCCTGTACCATCTCCCCGGCCCCAGCACGCTCCCGTGACTCAGGCACGGGCCGGAGCCAATCGCTAATCGCCAATCACCCAGGAGTTCCGAATGAAACTTGCCCGGCGTGTCGAATCGCTCCCCCCGTACCTTTTTGCCGAGATTTCGAAGAAGATCGCCGCCAAGCGCGCCGCGGGCGTCGATATCATCACCTTCGCCATCGGCGACCCCGACCTGCCCACGCCGCGGCACATCCTGGACCGCCTCCACCGCGAGTCCGACAACCCGGCCAACCACCAGTACCCCGAATCCGAAGGGCTGCCCGAGCTGCGCCAGGCCATCGCCGACTGGTATGAGCGGCGCTTCGAAGTCAGGTTCGAACCGCTGAAGGAGACGCTGCCGCTCATCGGCTCGAAGGAGGGCATCGGCCACATCGCCCTCTGCTTCATCGACCCGGGTGACACGGCGCTCGTGCCCGACCCCGGCTACCCGGTCTATGAGATCGGCACCATGTTCGCCGGGGGCGAATCCTACAAGCTGCCCTGCACCGCCGCGAACGGCTGGAAGCCCGACTTCGACGCCATCCCCGAGGACGTCGCCCGCCGCGCAAAGCTGCTCTGGCTGAACTACCCGAACAACCCCACCAGCGCCGTCGCCGACTTCGAGTTCTTCGAGAGGGCCGTCGCCTTCGCGAAGCAGTACGACATCGCCATCTGCCACGACAACCCCTATTGCGACGTGGCCTACGACGGCTACAAGCCCATCTCCATCTTCCAGGTGCCCGGCGC
>SLAK01000340.1 GCA_007126855.1 Dehalococcoidia bacterium
CGCTCGCGAGAAGCACAAGCGAAACCCCGGCAATGGTCAGCAGCTCCAGCGCCACATAGATGTTGAACAGGTCGCCCGAAAGGAATAGCGCGTTCAGGCTGCCCAGCAGCATCAGCCACAGCGGCACGAATGCCCGGCCGGCCGTCCACCGTGCCGCATCTTCGCCCGGTGCGTAGTATCCCAGCGCATAGATTCCCACCATGCTCATCACAGCCGACGTCGTGAGCAGCAGCAGCGCACTCAAGCCGTCGGCGTAGAGCGGGATGCCGAGTGGCGCATCCCAGTTGCCCAGTGGATACACCTGCGTCCCGCCGGTCCAAACCTCGTGCACCATCCAGCCGGCCGCCGCAAACGTGCCCAGCGTCAGCACCAGCCCGAACCCTGGCCGGAACCTCCCCGGCAGCACGATCGCCACCACCGCGCCAGCAAAAGGCAGCAGGATTAGCCATTCAAACGGCGAGCTCATTCCGCGTCCTCGTCTTCTGGAAGGCAGGACGCCCCGGTCTCCTCCTCGATCCGTTTCGCCACCGCAAGCGCCAGTGCCGTTGCGCTCACCGCCACCACGATCCCGGTCAGCACCATCGCGTGCGGCACCGGGTCCGGCCAGTCCTCACGGTTCCGGTAGGCGATAGCAATCAACAGCAGAAACACACTCGCGCCGATCACGTTCAACGCCACGATCTTCCGCACCAAATCGCGCCGGAACAGGAAGCCATAAAGGCCTACCGCGAACAGGCCCGCCGCCAGCAGGCTGTACAGCTCGAATGCGCTCATAACGTCTTCGGCCGTTCCGTCGCGGCGTCGCGTCGAGGTTCGCCTGCTCCTGCCCGTGGCCCCGCTCCAGCGAAAAGGGCCGCCAGCGTGACCGCCGTGGAGATCACAATCGTCAGTTCCAGCCCGAGAATCAGCAGCCCCGCCGTCCCGTCGCGGTAATGCAGCATCCCATTCCCCGTGCTCGCCACTATCGACACGGCCAGGAACGCTGCAAAGCTCAACACCAGCAGCGCGGCCAGCGGCAACGCCCGCAGCGCCGCAACACCTCGCGACCCGGCCAGCGCCAGCAGCACCAGCGCCGCGGCCACGACAGCCCCCGCCTGGAACGCGCCGCCCGGGATGTGTGTCCCCGCCCAGTACAGGTACCCCGCCGTCAGGATCGCCAGCGGAAGGATCACTCGCGCCAGCCAGCTCAGCACCCGCATCGTGGGCGCCTCCACCCGCATCCCGCCGCAGTCATACCGGCGGTGGATCGCCAGCACGCCCAGGATGGCCAGCAGCAGCACCCCGATCTCCAGCCACGTGTCATATGCGCGGAAATTCAGCAGCACCGCCGTCACCGCGTGGTCCACCCCGCTGGCCTCCATGTTTGCCGCCGCCACACCCGTGAGCCCGTTCGGCTCCGTTGGCAAACCCATCACGGCAAATACCATCACCACCGCGAAAACTGCCGTGATCCCCACCGATCCCGCCGTCGCAACCACCCGCCGCGGTCCGCCTCCCGAAACCGCGCCTGCCACCGCCGCCACGGCCCCGCGCATCCGTTGCCCCTGGCCCGCGCGGATCAGCAACACACCGGTCAACCCCGCGCCGATAGCCGCCTCCGCCAGTGCGATGTCCGGCGCCGCCAGCCGCACCCACGCCAGCGCCAGCATCAACCCCATCGCGATAAACAGCACGATGCTGCGGAACAGGTCCTGACCGCTCACCAGCCGGATCGCCAGGGCCAGGATCGCCACGCAGATGACCAGGTCGATCCCTCGCTCAAGCATCGGGCGTCACCTGCTGTTCCTCACGCTGGTACGCGTTGGCGATCAGCTGGCACGCCGTCGCGCTCCCCGCCAGCGCGATCACCCAGATGAGCAGCAGCTTGACCACCGTCGATGGCGAATCCGCCAGCAAGGCCAGCCCCAGCGCCAGCAAACCAAGCCCAAGGTTGTCCGCCTTCGTCACCGCATGCAGCCGCGTCGGCGCGTCCGGAAAACGCAACACACCAACGGTCCCCGCCAGAAAGAACACCGCCCCGGCGGTCACGAGCACGATCGCCCCGATTTCCAGCAGCGTCATTCCTCCGCCCCGCCTTCCGCTTCTCGCTCCCCGCGGCGCGCCCGGACGAACCCCGCTGTCGCCAGTGCCGCCAGCAGCGCGAACACCAGCGCCGCATCGCGCAGCGCCGCAACCTCTTGCGCCTCCGCAAGCAAGAGCAAGACGCCCACGCCGGTCGTCCCAAACAATTGCGCCGCCAGCATCCTGTCCGCATCCGATGGCCCCCGCAGCACGCGGAGCAATCCAGCAAGCAGGTTCAGTACCAGGAAGAGCGCCGCGCCGTAAAGAAACACAGACATCTCAGGCAACCTATGGAGTCCGCTATGGTGTCGTCAACGTGCCACGGCGCTGCGCGCTCGCCTGCACGGCCTGTGCTCAAAGTTCACCACACACGCAGCAACAGGCTCCAACATCCGTGGCTCTTCGCCCGGCGCCAGCTATTCTGGACGAGTGGACCATGACTGGCTCGCCGCCGCTATAGCTTCCCGCCGGCCTTTTCGCTTCGGTGAGCTGGAAGTCTCATTCAATGGCAACCAGGCTGCCGTCGAGGTCCCCGGCGACGGCGGCGAGATGACAGACGTCTCCGCGAACCCGGCAGCGGTCCGCGAATGGACGCGCCTCGACGTGCACGGCCGCTATCGTCCCCTGTCCGGCGCCCGGGGCGTCCGCCGTGGCTGGCAAGTCCGCTGCTCGCCCGAAGACCTCCCCCCCATTCTCGAGGCTGTCTACCCGCTTGCGCCGCGCCACATCGCAATGGCCGCCGAAGGCCGGCTTCGCGTCGAGCCGCTCGACGCTGTGCTCGGCCGTCAGAGCGGACGTTACCGCGCCGCGCGCGACACGCCGCCCGACATCCGCAAGGCCGCTCGTGACGTCCTCTGCGGGATCTGTGTCCGTACCCCCTGGTGGGACGGCGATCCGTCCGGGCTTGAAGGCGCGATCCCGTGCCCGGAGCCGTGCAGCGTCTTCGTCTCCCTCTGCCGCGACCTAACCGTGCTCGACCAAACGCCGGAACCCGTCGATCCCGACCCCGCTGTTCCCTTCGCCACCTTCGAAGAGCCCGGCAACGAAATCCGCGAACGCTGCCTCGAACGCATTCGTCGCGGGTAACCGGCCAACGACACTTCGTTCTGACAAAGGCCCGTGGAAACAGGCCTCGAAG
>SLAK01000003.1 GCA_007126855.1 Dehalococcoidia bacterium
AAGGTCGGCCTCACCTGGCCCGTACGCGACTATTTCCCCGAGATCACTGGCGAGGGGACGGACCAGATCCTGGTCCACCACCTGCTGTGCCACCTGTCAGGCTGGCGCGACATCGATGTGAGCAGGGAGCAATTGCGCCGCCGCGAGGAAGGCGGAGAACGCCCTCCCATCGAACCCGGGCAAGATAGGCAGGTCGCTGCCTACCTCCACGGCGCGTGGGGCACTCCGCTCTCCGCTGCTCCTGGCACCGTGATGGAGTATTGCTCGCTCAACTACGAGCTGCTCGGCGACCTTGTCCGCCGGGCCAGCGGTAAGCCGCTCGACCAGTTCGCGCGAGAGCGCATCTTCGAACCGCTGGGGATGAAGGGTTCGAGCTACGTGCTGCCGCCCGAGCACCGCGAGCGCAAGGTCCGGCGCACCGAAGGCCTGCAGGGCTTTTTTCTTACGCCGTCCTTTCCGGGCGTGGACAGTGAAGCCTTCGAAGCAAACCCCAGCGGGCCCGGCGGCGTGCATTCGACCGCGTTCGACTACGCCATATTCACGCAGATGCTGCTCAACGGTGGCACGTACGGGGGCAGGCGCATCCTGAGCCGCGCCTCGGTCGATGCGATGCGGCGGAACCACATCCCGCCTGGCGTACCGGCACGGGTGTCCTTTCTTGGGACAGACGGGTCCATCCTCGAATTGGAGTTCCCTGGCGGCTACGGCTACGGCTTGTTCCCCTTCG
This sequence comes from Dehalococcoidia bacterium, assembly GCA_007126855.1. Lineage (GTDB taxonomy): Bacteria > Chloroflexota > Dehalococcoidia > Tepidiformales > Tepidiformaceae > SLAK01. The sequence goes on from SLAK01000003.1 coordinate 728, forward strand.
AAGGGACCGTGAATCCCAGGTTGAATGGCGGGTTGGCCAGCCGGTCCTCCTTTAGCCACGCGGGAGCCCTCGGCATCTACTGGTGGGCCGACCCTGAACGCGACCTCATCGGCCTCTACTTCTCGGTGAGCGGACAGATGCAAGGCGAGTTCCCTAACTGGCGCGCGGACCTATTCGTCGATGCGCTCACGGCGTCGGTGGACGAGTAGCGGCAGTAGGACGGTGTGCGTCGACGTCGATCCGCTGTTAGCGGCGCCTCGCCTGCACAACATAGGTTGCTGCTACGAAAACAACGAAGAACCCTGCAAGAACTCCCCATCGCAGGGGCATGTCTACCTTGAAGGCGTCGTCGAAGGGGGTGCTGACGCGCACGTCGACGTTTCCGCCAAGCTCCGCCGGCATCTCGCGCTCGTGGGTTGCTTGAGCGAATATGCGGCTGTCCAGGTCGGTCGCCGCGCCGGCGAGTTCGAGTCCCCACTTGCTGATCGTCAGCTCTGAGACCACGCGGGATGCCTGCGACATCTCGCTTCGCGGCACTGTGGACCCGGCGAAGATGAGCTGCGGGATGAGGATGAGCACCACGAGCGTTGCCGCACGATCGGCATTGGGGCTCAGTGCCGAGATCAGGAGTGCCATGCCCATGCCTCCCAGGCCGCTCAGCATCACGATCCCGAAGAGCTTTGCGAACACTTCGAGTTGCGGCGGCGGCAGCTCGATGCGGAAGAACAGGACGCCAACCAGCACCAGGCTTTGCACCAGGACGAACCCTGCGAGCACCACCACTTTGGAAGACACATAGGCCGCGGGCGAGAGGTTGACCAGTCGCTCACGCCGATAGATACCAGCCTCCCGGGTGATCACATTCGCACTGGTAAAGGCCGCGAGAAAGATGCCCACAACCACGGCGAGGTAGAGCAGCGTCACCGCGGAACGCGCGTTGCCACCATCATCGCGCTCGAGCGCGAACAGATCCGGGTCGAAGGTAAGCAGCAGCGAAAAGGCGATGAGCGGCGCTCCCAGCAGGCGCAACGCGAGGTTGACACGATCGCGCACGGTAACGCGCAGGTCGCGGCGCAACAGTGCACCAAACTGGTGCAGTGCTTCGGTCGCACCGGCGAACCGGCCTGCACGCGCCGGTACCGGCAAGGGAAGGTGAGATGCTTCCCCGGCAGGAGCCGGATCTCCCTGGTTCTCGCCGTGCAAGCGGCGCTCCAGTTCCTCCGCCGGTGTGTCACGGAGCGTGCGGTATACCTGCTCGAAGCCGTCGACACCGAAGTGGCCAGGCGCCGCATCCGGCCGGCCATCGTAGGCAAGCCTTCCGCCGCTGACCACCACAAGGCGGTCACAGATCTCCAGGTTTCGGGTCGCGTGGGTCGTCAGGATGACGGTGCGCCCATCATTAGCGAGCTCCCGCAGCAGCTCCATGAGCGACGCATCGAGGCCGGGATCGAGGCCCGAGGTCGGCTCATCGAGGAAGAACGCCCGCGGCTCGCTCAGCAATTCCAGTGCAACGCTCGCGCGCTTGCGCTCACCACCGCTCAGCCGGCGCACGAGCCGGTCAGCCTGGTTGCTCAGCTTTACCGCGTCGATCACGCGCTGCACGCGCTCCTCCAGCTCTGCTGGCGAGACATCGGCGGGTAGCCGCAACCGTCCCGATGCTCGCAACGACTCGCGGACGGTGAGATCGAGATGCACCAGGTCGTCCTGCGGAACATAGCCCAGGAGTCGCCGGAACGCCTGCGCATGCAACTGGATGTCCGCCCCATCGAATCGCACAGTGCCAGCCGACGGCCGCGTGTGTCCCAGCAGCGTGTGGAGCAGCGTGGTCTTGCCGGCACCGGAAGGTCCGACAATCGCAACCAGCTCACCCGGCTGCACCCTCAGGTCGCAGGGATGCAGGATGGAGTGGCCGCCAGCCACGCGCACCTCGATGGCACGCGCGTCGATGGCGATGCCACGGCGGGCGTGAAAGGTATAGAGCGCGTCGCCGACAACGAACAGCGGCACGCCACCCAGGTCGATACGGTCGGATTCACGCGCTACCGCGGAGCCGGCCACGAGCTCGCCGTTCAGGCGCACTTCGGCGGCAGGATGCGCCGGCCGGACCGTTACGCCCGCATCAGTAACTTCGAACCGGGCGTGATGCGACCGCACGCTCGGGTCGTCCAGAACGATATCGGCCGCCCTATCGCGGCCCGCCAGCAGCGTCGCCGGGGCATTCGGAAGCCGCGCCACCAGAGATGCCTCGTTCAGAAAGGTGCGCCGTGTGCGGCGCTCCTCCATGGCCTGTTCGATCGCATCGCCAACAGGTGGGTATTCCGCTGCAAGCGCCTTCAGTGCTCCGTGTCCCAGCGCGAGCAGCTGGACGGGCTCCTCCGCGGTGACTGTTGCAGAACGGGGCTCGCCGGTGAGAAGCGCCATCTCTCCGAAGAAATCGCCTGGCCCAAGATAGGCAAGCAC
>SLAK01000059.1 GCA_007126855.1 Dehalococcoidia bacterium
CCCGCGCATTTCTTCGGCGGGCCGTTGCAGCAATGTCGCCGCCGCCGGGTTCGCCATTTCGATGCGCCCATCTTTGTCGATCTGGCATAAACCGTAATCCACGGACAGGACGATCGAGCTGAACCGCGCTCGTTCGCGCTCAGATTGCTCGAAGAGCAGCGCGTTCTCGGCAGCCATCCCGGCGCGACGCCCGAATTGCGCCGCTATCGCCAGGTCCTGCTCATCGTAGCGCCGGCCCGATTCCGCCGCGACGAAGCTGATCGTCCCAAGGCAGCCACCCCGCCCCATTAAGGGCGCGATGATCGCCGAACGAATCCCCAACTCCCGCACCAGCTTCTGCCTGTCCTCCGGGACACCGGGCAGCTCGGCCGGGATCTCGGGAAAGAGCATGGGTTTCGTGCTCTTTATCACCTCGCGGACCGGCGCCAGGCTAACCCCTTCGTCCCGCAACTGGTTAACCATGCGCTCCTTGACCTGGTCTTTGTGCACAGCGAGGGTTCGCCGGATTTCGCCGTCGTCTTCCCGAAGGTGCACCACGCACCAGTCGGCGAAGTAATTCAGCGACAGCCGCGCGATGCTGTTCAGCGTTTCGCGCAGGTCCAGGGATCGTGACAGGAGCAAACTCGCTTCCGAGAGGAATGCGAGCGCGTTGTCTGCGCGCTTGCGCTCACTAATATCGCGGAGGATCACGGTGAACACGCTCTGGCCACCAACCCGCGCCTGCGAGATGCGGGCTTCCGCTGGAAACCGCTCGCCATTTCTGCGCATCCCGCTCACCTCGCGGGGAGACATCTGCATCTCGCTCACGCCCGAGCTTCCGAAGTCTCGGACGTGCCGCGTATGGACCTCGCGGAACTCAGGCGGAATGAACATTGAAAGCGGTTGGCCGATCGCCTCCTCCGCCGGGCAGGCAAGAATCCGCTCAGCCCCGCGGTTGAACACTGTGATCAGGTGGTCCTCATCGATGCTGATGATCGCGTCCATCGCTGAATCGAGGATGCGCTGGAGGGTAGTCTCGGAGCGCTCTGCCGCCACGCGAGCGTTCCGGTGCTCGGTGATATCCCAGCACGACCCAACGAATCCGGAGAAGTTCCCCTCGCCGTCGAATACCGGCGATCCCCGATCCAGCACCCAGCGGTATTCCCCGCTCACGTGCTTCAGGCGGTACTCCAGCTCAAACGGCTCTCGCGCCTCGAACGCACGCCGGTATTCGCCCACGCAAGTCTCGAAGTCGTCCGCGTGCACGTTCTCCGTCCAGCCATCGCCGAGTTCCTGCTCGAACGTGCGACCCGTGAACTCCAGCCAGGTGCGGTTGAAGTAGGTGCGTCCGCCGTCGGCGCCCGTTACCCACACCAGCATGGGCGCCGTGTCCAGGACTGCATCCGTATCGGCCCGATTGGCCGAGTCTGCGTTCGGCTTGCTCATTTCTTGACCAAACTCCCACTGTTCGGGCGCCGGGCCGAACGAGGCAGTCAGGACGCGAGAACGGAAAATGCGTGAAACTCCGGCCGAGCCGGGGTTGTATCAATTCGCTCTCACTATATCCCTGCTTCCTTGTGTGGGGGTACAAGCCCGGTTTAGGCCACTAAATCTTTCTAGTGGGGGCAGAAGATATGTGCTAACTACGCACCATATCTGCCATGCCTGGCTCGCCTCTTCGCCCCTGCCCGTCCGCCATTGCATTCCCGTTACGCCCCCGCCGCCTTGCTACACTCGACACTCACCATAACTGCGAGGAGACCTCTATGGCGCGCGCAGTCTGGCGAGGCACGATCAGCTTCGGCATGGTCAGCATCCCCGTGCGCCTCTACACCGCCACCGAAAACAAGGACATCTCCTTCCGCCAGCTCCACGCCGAGGACAACTCGCCCATCCGGCTCGTTAAGCGCTGCGCCGCCGACGGCACGGATCTTGAGGCCGACGAGATTGTTCGCGGCTACGAGTACGCGAAGGGCGAATACGTCATCGTCACCGACGAGGACCTGGAACAGCTGCCCGTCCCCGGCAAGCAGACCATCGAGCTCACTGCCTTCATCCCCGGCGACAACATCGACCCCATCTATTACGAGAAAAGCTACTTCGTCGAGCCCGAAGAGGTCGCCCGCAAACCCTATGCACTGCTGGCAAGCGTGCTCCGCGAGCGCAACTCCGTCGCCATCGGCAAGCTGGCGCTTCGCTCCAAAGAGCGCCTCTGCGCCCTGCGCCCCCGCGAGGACGGCCTGCAGCTCGAAACGCTCTATTACGCCGACGAAGTCCGCAGCCCCGACTTCAAGATTCCCGACGTGAAGGTCAGCGCATCCGAGCTCAAGGTCGCCGACGCACTCGTCGACCTGCTCGCCGAAGACTTCAAGCCTGAAGACTACCGCGACGAATACCGCGAAGCGCTCATGGAGCTGATCAGCGCGAAGCTTGAAGGCAAGGAGATGGTCGCCGCGCCCGAACCCGAGCCGGCAAAGCCCGGCGTCGACCTGATGGAGGCCCTGCGCGCATCCGTCGATGCCGCCCGTGCTCGAAAAGGCGAGAGCGCCGAGCAGGAGGCGGAGAAGAAGCCTCGCCGCGGCTCGCGCGCATCCAAAGATAAGGACGGCGACGGCGGCTCAAAGGGCAAAGATCGGCGCCGGAAGGCCGCCTCCTCCTCATAGGGGTGCGAGAGCGTGCCGCGCGATACGCTCGCCGACTACCGCAAGAAGCGCGACTTCGCCAGCACGCCTGAGCCGCGCGGTGATGCCGACGTCACTGCCGACGGTCCGCTCACCTTCGTCGTCCAGAAGCACGACGCACGCCGGACCCATTACGACCTCCGGATCGAGGCCGGTGGCGTGCTGGTGTCCTTTGCCGTGCCCCGTGGCCCGTCCGCTTCCATTCGAGATCGGCGCCTGGCCGTCCGCACCGAAGACCACCCGCTCGACTATGCCGCTTTCGAAGGCATCATCCCGCAGGGCGAATATGGCGGCGGCAGCGTCATCATCTGGGACGCGGGTACATACGCCCCGGACTCGCCGGAACTGCTCTTCCACGACCGCGCCGCCGCAGAAGCGGCGGTCGAACACGGCCTGAAAGAAGGGAAGCTCTCGCTCACCTTTCGCGGCCGCCGCATGAAGGGCTCATGGACGCTCGTGCGCACCTCAGGCGACTGGCTCCTCATCAAGCACCGCGACCAGGCCGCCGACCCGCCGCGCGA
>SLAK01000213.1 GCA_007126855.1 Dehalococcoidia bacterium
CCTACCGCCAGTCCGAACGCCTGGACCGCTACCACGAGGCAGCGGACCGGCTCATGAGTAAGGGCCGCGCCTACCGCTGCTTCTGCACCGCCGAACGCCTCGACGAGCTGCGCGCCCGCCAGGCAGCCGCCAAACGGCCGCCCGGCTACGATGGCCACTGCCGGCAAATCCCCGCCGATGCGTCCGCCGAGCGCGCCATCAGCGAGCCCTTCGTCATCCGCTTCCGCATGGACAATGAAGGCTCCACGGCGTTCGAAGACGCCGTCCGCGGCACCGTCAGCTTCGACAACGCCCTCCAGGACGACTTTGTCATCATCAAGTCAGACGGCTATCCCACCTACCATCTCGCCGCCATCCTGGATGACCACTTGATGCAGATCTCCCACATCATCCGCGGCGAAGAATGGCTTTCCAGCGCCCCCAAGCACATCCAGCTCAACCTGGCCCTCGGCCAGGAGCCGCCCGTCTACGCCCACCTCCCGCTCATCCTGGGCCCCGATCACAAGAAGCTCAGCAAGCGCACCGGCGACGTCGCCGCGCTCGACTATCGGGACCGGGGCTACCTGCCAGACGCGATGGTCAACTTCCTGGCCCTCCTCGGCTGGTCCCTGGACGACAAGACCACCATCATCCCGCGCGACCTCTTCCTCAAGAGCTTCTCGCTCGAGCGCGTCGTCCCCAACCCGGCCGTCTTCGACATCGAGAAGCTCGACTACCTCAACGGCCACTACATCCGCGAACTCGACGACGCCACCTGGGATCGGTACGCCTACGAATGGGCCGAGAGGGGTCTCCCCGAAAGCGTCACTCGCCCGCTCGACCGCGAAACCGTTGCCGCCGCCGCACCGCTGCTGAAAGAACGCGTCCGCACGCTCGAGGAAATCCCGGGTCTCATCGAGTTCCTCTTCAGCTTCGAAGCGCCCGAATACGACTTCTCCCTGCTCGTCGAGCGCGCCGGCGGCGACACGGATACCGCCGTCCGCATCCTTGACTCCGCCCTGCTCGAACTCGACAGCGTGGCCGAAGGTGACTGGAACAAGGAGAACGTCGAGGCCGCTATCCGCCGCCTCCAGGACGTGCTGGACCTGAAACTCCGGAAGTTCGTCTCCGTGCTCTACGTCGCCGAGATGGGCCGCCCGCAGGGCATCCCTCTCTTCGATTCGCTGGCCATCCTCGGTCGTGAACGCACCCTCCAACGGCTCCGCACGGCACGCCTGCGGCTCGACTAGGATCCGCCGCAAAACTGGAGTGCGCGGGGGGCCTCGTGCTAAAGTGAAGGCGAGCTGGGGACTCGTCTAATGGTAGGACAGCAGATTCTGGATCTGTACGTGGGGGTTCGACTCCTCCGTCCCCAGCCAACACGCTAAAAGCACAACGGGCGTCTATCTCGGACGCCCGTTCTTTGTGCGACCAGCCATTACAGCAGCAGCGCTGCTACCGCCCCTGCCAGCGCGGCGGGCGCTTCTCAACAAAAGCGCGGGGACCTTCCTTCGCGTCTTCCGAAGCCCACACCAGTTTGGTCACCCAGGAGCCCATCCGGTAGGACTCGTCGATGGCGAGCTGGCGCCAGTGCTGCGCCATCGCCTTGGTCCCCTCTACCGCCAGGGGCGCGTTCTCCGCGATCATGCCCGCGATCTCCTCGGCGCGGGGCATCAGCTCTCCCGGTTCCAGCACCTGGCGCACCATCCCCATGCGGTGCGCCTCTTCGGGAGAGATGCGGTCGGCTGTGAGAAGCACGTACATCGCTTCGCCAAAGGGGATGAGCCTCGCAAGGTGGTGGATCGCGTAACCCGGCATGATGCCCCGCTTCACTTCAAACAGGCCGAAGTAGGCTTCGGTCGAACAAATACGGATGTCGCAGTCCAGCGCGCGTTCCAGCCCGCCAGCCAGGCACAGCCCGTTGATCGCCGCGATGAATGGCTTGGGGTTGCGCGCGAACGGCATGGCGGAATCGGGCGTGCCGCCGCCAGTGCGCTGCCCCCGCTGGTTGCGCTCGTTCATCTCCTTCAGGTCGGCGCCGGCGCTGAAGGCGCGGCCGGTGCCGGTGAGGATGCCGGCGCGCATGTCCGGGTCGGCCGTGAAGTCGTCCAGCGCCTCGCGCAGCTCTTCCATCATCGTCCCGCCCAGCGCATTGAGGCGCTCAGGACGGTTCATCGTGAACACTGCGTAGCCGTCGCGCTTGTCGTATAGCAGGTCGGGCACAGCGTAATCTCCGGCTGAATGGTTCACCGGAACATGGCACGCTGGTAGCACAGTGTCGAGAGCTATCTCGCGCTGGCCCTCCGGAAGGTTCAGCGGTCTCAGCGCCCCGACGCCACCTGCAGCCGCTCCATCCAGTCCAGCGTCTCGCGCAGCTCGTCCACGTTTGTGATGTCCCGCACAAGCTCCATGAACAGCGCAAGGTCGTGGCCTGCCAGCTCCCACAGTTGCTCCACCTTCGGCCCTATCGGGTCCGACGAGGCCGGCAGGTCGGCATAAGTGCCGAAAAAGGCAAAGTAGGCCTGGTTCAGCCGCCGGATGACGATGCCGTGCTCCGCAAGAAAGAGGCGCGTCTCCTCCATCAACCGCTCGGCTTCCTGCACGCGCCCTTCCTCAAGCAGGTCGTCCACCTCCAGCCGCAACTCCCGCATCGTTTCGTTGAATTCCACCGTCCGCTCAGGCCGCGCCGTCCAGCTCCCGTCTCGCCCATCCGCAAAGCTCACCGGGTTGCGCTGGTGCACGATGCTGGCGATCCCCCGCCCGCCCACGTTGGCCACCGTTTCGTTCAGCACGTTCGCTTCATGGCTGCTCCCCCAGGTTTGCCCCAGTGGGTAGAAGGCCAGGTAGTGGTGGATCCATTCGTGTGCTGCTGTCTCCAGGATGCCCCAGTAGTTCCGGTTCGATGTCACGATCGCCGGGTAGGTCGCCAGCCCACCCAGCGGGATTACCATCGACGCCAGGTCGTCTCCATCCACCTTCGTCTCAACATGGTCGATGTCGTCCAGCGTCAGGTTCGTCCGCAACAGCCGGTCGCCCAGCCGCACAATGTCGTCCCGGGGCGACCGCACGAGAACGTGCGGCGGTTCGGCGAGCCGTATCTCCACAGGCGGCCACGTAAACGAGACATCCCGGAAAAACGGCAGCGTCTCGCGCAGGCCCGCTTGGCCGATGGCGTCGTCGATATACTCCATCAGCAC
>SLAK01000455.1 GCA_007126855.1 Dehalococcoidia bacterium
CGCGTCCGCGAAGGCGACCGCCACGTCTTCCACCAGTACACCATCCGCCTCTCACTCGACCGCGACCGTGAAGAAATCCAGCGCCAGCTTCAGGAACGCGGCGTCGGCACCGCAGTCCACTATCCGGTGCCCATCCACCACCAGCCAATCATCCAGTCCATGGGCTACAGCCACGCCGATGTCCCCATCGCCGAAGTCGCCGCGCAGTCCGTCCTCTCGCTGCCCGTCTACCCCGGGCTAACCGAAGACGACCTCGAACACATCGCCGCCAGCCTCGACGCCGTCCTTGCCTGCTGAGCACGCTTCCACGTGTGCGCCGCCGGCGATACGCTCGACACCATGAGCGCACCCCTCCGCGCCGCTGTCATCGGCCTTGGCTCCATGGGCAGCAACCACGCGCGTATCTACAACGACCTCCCCGGCGTCGAACTCGCCGCTGTCGCCGATCCCGATCGCCAGCGGCTTGAACGTGCCGCCGCTTCCCGCCCGGTCGCCATGTTCGACGACTACCGGGTCATGCTCCGCGAGACCCGGCCCGACCTGGTCTCCATCGTTGTCCCGACCGGGCTCCACCACCGCGTCGCGCTGGACGTCATCGAAGCCGGATGCAACCTGCTCGTGGAAAAACCCATTGCCGCAAGCATCGAGCAGGCCCACGAAGTTGCCACAGCAGCCGCAGCCGCCGGGGTCGTCCTCACCGTCGGCCACATCGAGCGCTACAACCCCGCCGTCCAGGAGCTGAAGCGCCGCCTGGCGGAAGGCCAGGGTGGCCGGATTATCCAGCTCCGGGCACGCCGCGTTGGCCCCTTCCCCCACCGCATCCGCGATGTCGGCGTCATCCACGACCTGGCGCCTCACGACATCGACATCATGCGCCACCTCCTGGAAGACGATGTCGAACGTGTCTTCGCCGAAGCCCAGGGGCGTATCAACACCGACAACGAAGACATCGTCGCCGGCGTGCTCCACTTCAACCGGGGCGCGATGGGAGTGCTCGATATCAACTGGCTTACCCCCATGAAGGAGCGCAAGCTCACCGTGCTGGCTGAAAAAGGCATGTTCGTGGTCGACTACCCCGCACAAACCCTCGAGTTCTACGAAAATTTCGCCGCCTCCGCCCGGGAAGGCTCCATCGCCAGCGTCACCGAAGGACCGATGACCCGTTATCTCATCCCTAACCGTGAGCCACTCCGCGTCGAACTCGAAGCCTTCCGCGACGCCGTGCTTGGCCAGGCGCCCGTCCAGGTCACCGCTGAAGACGGCATCGCCGCATTGGCCACCGCCGAAGCGCTCGTACGCTCCGCCGGCGAGCACCAGCCCATCACCGTCGCTCCTCTGGTGGCTGGCTCATGAACATCGCCGTCGTTGGCGCCGGGCGCATCGGATTGCCCCTTGCCGCCGCGTTCGCCGGCCGTGGCCACGACGTTGTCGCCTGCGACATCAACACCGCGCGCGTCGAGGCGATCAACCGCGGCGAAAACCCCATCCCCGATGAAGAAGGCCTCGCCGAACTCCTCGCCGAGGTTGTCGCCTCAGGTCGCCTTCGGGCGCGCCCGGACACGCGCGCCGCAGTCGCCGATCGCGACGTCGTGCTTTTCGCCGTGGCCGTCGATGTCGACCACGAAGGCCGGGCCGACGTCGCGAACCTTCTTGCCGCTGCCGATGAGGTTGCCGCCGGCATTTCCCCCGGGACGCTCTGCATCTTCGATACCACCCTCCCCGTTGGCACAACGCGCAGCACCATCGCACCCCGCTTCGAAGCCGCAGGATGGACGCTGGGACGGGACGTCTACGTCGCCTTCAGCCCGGAACGCCTCTTCATGGGCCGAGTCCTGCAGGATCTGAACCGCTACCCGTCCGTTGTCGGCGGCCTGGAACCCGGATCCGGCGACCGCGCCGCCGCCTTCTACCGCGAAGCCCTCGGTAACGAGGTCATCCAGCTCCAGTCCGCCGAGGCCGCTGAGCTCAGTAAGCTCGCCGAAGGCGTCTACCGCGACCTCAATATCGCCCTGGCCAACGAACTCGCCCGCGTCGCCGACATCCACGGCATTGACATCAGCGAGGTCGCGCGCGCCGCGAACAGCCAGCCCTTCTGCCACATCCACGTGCCCGGCACCGGCGTCGGCGGCCACTGCATCCCCGTCTACCCCCGCTTCCTCATCCAGGGCGAAGGACCGAGTGACCTGGCCGCACTGGGACGCCGCGTCAACGACTCCATGCCCGGCTACGCTGTCGACCGCCTGGCCGATATGCTCGGCAGCCTCCAGGGCAAACGCGCGCTCATCCTCGGCCTCACCTTTCGGCCCAACGTCGCCGTCACCCACCACACCAATGCGCTCGACCTCAAGCGGGAGTTCGAACGCCACGGCGCCGCCGTCTTCGGTCACGACCCGCTGCTCTCGGAGGAAGGCGTGCGTTCTCTCGGCTTCACCCCGGCGCCGGAACCCCTGTCCGGCTACGACGTGGCGGTCGTCCACGCCTATCACGGCCAGTACGACTCATTGCCCTGGGGCGGCCTCGCCCCGCTTATCCTCGACGCGCGGAACGCCCTGGATCGATCCCACATCGAGGCTCAGGGCGTCCGCTATGTCGGCATCGGCCGACCGCCGACCCCGGCCTAATCCGCTTCGACCCGGAAGATGGGGCCGCTAAAGCTCAGGAGGTAGATGCGGCCGTCCAGGTCTTGGGCAAAACTCGGAAGCTGCGGCCCGCCTTCCCGCAACGTGATTTGCTCCGGCTCCGACCCCGGCTCCGCATCCGCAGGGATAGCCCAGACCGCGCCTGAACAGTAGTCACCGTAGACGTAGTACCCTTCGAGCACACCCGCGTAGTCACCCCGCGCCACGTAGCCGCCGGTAATCGAGCAATGCGGCCCCGTATTTGCATAGTCCACCACTGGCAGCTCCAGGCCCTCCTGGTCGCAGTTCGGCTCGATGAAGCAGGCGAAACCCTCCATGATGTTCCAGCCGTAATTTCCACCGCCCTCGATGATGTTCACTTCCTCCCAGTCTGCCTGCCCCACATCGGCGGCCCAGAGCGTCCCCGTCTCCTGGTCGAAGCTCATCCGCCAGGGGTTCCGCAGCCCGTAAGCCCAGGTCTCGTCGCGGGCATTCGGATCGTCGACGAACGGATTGTCCTCCGGGATCGCGTACGGCTGGTCCGCCGTCGCATCCCG
>SLAK01000230.1 GCA_007126855.1 Dehalococcoidia bacterium
CGTGAATACGCACTCGAAGGTGCAAAAGGAGGCATGACCGGCATGAGCCAGCATACAACGATGAAGACGATCGGACTGGACCTTTCTGACATGACCGCGACCTATGTGGTGCTCGACGAAGCGGGCAAGGTCGAGCGCCAGGGGAAGCTGGAGCGGCGGTGGCGCTCGAAGATGAGCGCGTAGAGGTCTTCAGACTGCTGCTGGGTGAGCCGGTGGAGCCCGAAGTCGTCGAGGATGAGGAGCTCAGGGACAAGGTAGCGGCGGAAGGCGGCCTCGAAGCTGTGGGCGGCGCGGGACTGTCCCAGTTCGCGCAGGAGGGCATCGGCGCGACGGAAGAGGACGGCGTGCGCGGCGTGGGTGGCGGCGGCTCCGCGAGCCTGGGCCAAGAAGGTCTTGCCGACGCCGACGGGACCGATGAAGAGGATGTGTTCTCTACGCTGGAGGAACTGGAGCGAGCAGAGCTCGCTGAGGTGGCGGCGGTCGACCTGGATGGGGGTCGACCAGTCGAAGGACTCCAGGGTGACGCGCTCCTCGATGTCGGCGGCGAGTAGTGGCGTTGACCCGAATAGACGGACACCGATGATGAGGCGGACGGCCTCGGAAAGGATGTCCAGATGGAAACGAGAGAGGGTCGGCGAAGGCGAGCGTTCACCGACGAGTACAAGGCAGAGGTGGTGGCCCTGTGCCGCAGTGGTGACAGGAGCATCGGCCAGGTGGCGCGGGATCTTGAGCTGACCGAGTCGGCGGTGCGCCGCTGGATTGCCCAGGCCGAGATCGATGCGGGACGCCGCGAGGGACTGACCAGGAGCGAGCGCGAGGAGTTGGTCCAACTCCGCAAGGAGAACCGGGTGTTGCGCGAGGAGCGGGACATCCTGAGGCGCGCCACGGCTTTCTTCGCCAGGGAGACCCGGTGAACGTCTACCCGTTCATCGCGGCGGAGAAGGCCGCAGCACGCAAGGTCTCGAAGACCTGCGCGCTGCTCAGTGTCTCCCGGTCCGCCTACTACCAGTGGTCCCGGCAGCTGCCGTCCGCCCGCGTCCAGCGCGATGCAGAGCTGAGCAGCAAGATTGCGGCAATCCACCAGGACAGCCGCGGCACCTATGGCGCGCCCCGCATCCACCAGCAGCTACGCAAGGACGGGGAACGCTGCGGAAAGAAGCGAGTGGCAAGGCTGATGGCCAGCCAGGGGCTCTGCGGGCGGCAGCGCCGGCGTTACCGGCGTACCACCATCGCTGACCCCAACGCACAGGTAGCGGCCAAAGACCTCCTCCAACGCTCCTTCGCACCAGCTAAGCACCCCCTCCCGGACCGGGCCTGGGTGGGCGACATCTCCTACATCCGCAGCTGGGAGGGCTGGGCTTACCTGGCCACGGTCATCGACCTCGCCAGCCGCCGGGTGGTGGGCTTCGCCGTCGCCGACCACATGCGCGCCGGTCTTGCCCGCGAAGCCATCGAGATGGCACTCACGGCGAGGCGTCCTGCCCCCGGTCTCATCTTCCATTCCGACCACGGCAGCCAGTACACGTCTACGGAGTTTCGCAAGCTGCTCCAGCGCCACGGGGTCCGCCAATCCCTCAGCCGTCCCCGCCAGTGCTGGGACAACGCCGTCGCAGAGAGCTTCTTCTCGACGCTCAAGAGCGAACTGGTCTACCGGCAGCCCCTCCCCACCAGGGCTGCCGCCCGCCAGGCCGTCTTCGAGTACATCGAAGTCTTCTACAATCGCAAGCGCATCCATTCAGCCCTTGGCTACTGCTCGCCCGCAGACTACGAGCGTAGCCTTCCAACCCGCGATGCCGCCTCCGCGGCTTAAGCAACCTGTCCGTCTAACCGGGGTAACGCCAGAGTTGCTTCCATTTGCGAAGAATACGGAGGGAGTAGGCGGTGAAGACGGCGGTGCCGAGGGCGGCGCAGGCTGCGGCGGCGTAGGGAAAGTGTTCTTTGGGGGGATTGCGCGGGCTGCCACTGGAGAGATTCGGGGCAATCGATCGCCGTGGCGTCGTAGGCATCCTTAGCGCGTCCGTCTGGGATACGTTCAGTGGCGCACCTGAAGCACCGGACCCGCTCCGGTGCGCTGCTGGCTATTCAACGCAACCCACTCGGCACGCAAAAGCGTGCGCCTTCAACGGCACCACGTGTCCGCCGCGCCCGTCTCGCTGGCCATGCCAGCGACCAACGAATCGCGCATCGTGTGTCCGCGCTGTGGACTGCACAGTGCGGGCAACGGCCGCAACGTTCCGTCGCGTGAAGCGGCGTCGGCCCACCACCCCAAGGGTTCCAAGGAGAACGACTCCCAGTCCGATCAGGGCGAGTATGCTCATCGGCACACTGCCGGAAATCAGTCCGGTCGGAGCAGACCCGGTCGCCGGCGGGGCAAGGGGCTCCCGCCCCTCAAAGACCGTCTCGATGTGTTCTTCGTCGATGCTAAAGGTCTGTGTGTAGCTTGCCCCCTGCCCATCGCCGTAATACAGGGTCACCGAGGCCTGATAGCTGCCGACGCCGAGGGCCTCGCCCTCCATGTAGACGGCATAGTCAATTGCCGTGTCGGGCAAGAACGTGTCCAGCTGGAAGGCAATGTCCTGCACGATGATGCCGGCGTCATCGCGCACGGTCACTTCGCCTCGCGGCTTAAGCATCGTGTTGCCGGTGTTCTGCAGGCCGATATCCAGTGTTTGATATCCGTCCGAGCCACCCGGTTCCAGTCCCGTGATTTGCATCTCGGCGACCTTCGCCCCCGGCACCGTCACCTGCACCGCAACGGCCATCCGCGTCTCGAAATGTATTTCCACGCGAGAGCCCCCATCTTCGCTCGCTGCGACAGGCGTGCTCTCCGCTAAGACGAGAGGGACCACGACGATGCCGCCGACATGGTGGCCCGGCCGAGCGTCTTCTGGGACGGCCAGGGTGAACGTGACCCTGTGCTCGTCACCGGCTGCTAGCGGTACCTCCGTGTCGTCGAGCGTGACCCACGTTCCAACATGCTCGGGGTCAACGTGCTCCTGATGGTACACGACGCCACTGGTCTGGCCCGTCGTTGCGTCCACGGCGTAGAGCTGCGCTACACCATCCTTGTCACCGCTGTTCGAGACCTTGACCTCGGTCTCGATCGTCTCGCCTGGCCAGGCATCGATGATGAAGTAGGACTGTCCCTGGGGTGCGCCCGGGTTGTAATCCACC
>SLAK01000246.1 GCA_007126855.1 Dehalococcoidia bacterium
ACCCGCACACCTCCCGGCTCGGAATCAACCGGTAACCCGAGCGTCGCCGCCAGCCGGGCCAACTCCACGGTCTCCTGCGTGAAATGCCCGACGTGCAGCGCATCTTCGTTGGCGGCAAGCTGGTTGAACGCCGGTGGAACGACCCTGAGCGGTGGCCTCATCGTCGTGCCCGCACCCGCGCCTCCAGCATCCGGCGCGCTTGCCACAGGTGCTCCAGGTCGTGCTGGTAGAGCTCCCGCACCAGCTCCGTGACCGTCATCGCGCCCCGGTAGGGATGGATTCCCCGGCGATCCCAGTCACCCGGGTTCAGGTCCCAGAGCAGGTACGCCGTCCGCCGCCGGTAAAACGAAAACGCGTCCAGCAGGTCCTCTTCGTCCTCGTCTTCGTAGTCGGTCCGGAAGGGGATGTCGTCAAGGTCGACGTGCGGGATCTCCGGATCACGGTAGAGCACCATCGGGTGGAGCTGGCCCATTACGCGCTCTTCCACGTCGCGCAAATGGTACGCAATCCCCATCAGGCACCAGTCTTCATCGGGGGGTTCTCCGGGCTCCAACAGAAGTCCGAGCTGCTGGCCCAAAAGCAGGCTGCGAAGCTCGCCCCCCGCTTCGCTCATCGCTTTGATCAGGAACGCCGGGTCACTGCCTGCCTGACGTACGTACCGCACAGCCCGATTGTAGGCCAGTGCCCCGCTGCCCTGCGAGATTCGCGGTCAGGTAATGGTTAGGGGCACCCCGCGCGCGCACAGCGTGCATTCCTCCGGTGGCCACGACGCCACGTCGACGGTCATGCAGGCGAACAACGGCACCCCGAAATCCGTCCGCCCTCCTGAACGGTCCACCAGCACGCCCACACCCGCGACGATCGCCCCGCGCTCCCGCACAGCATCGATTACCTCGCGGATGCTCCCGCCGGTCGTCAGCACGTCATCGACCACGAGGATCCGGTCTTCCGGATTCACCTCGAAGCCCCGCCGGAACTCGCGGCCTTTCTCATCCTCCCGTTTCTCTGCAATCAGCGAAGGCAGCTTCATGTGCCGCGCCGTCTCGTAGGCAAGAATGATCCCGCCGGTGGTAGGTCCCGCCACGGCGTCTGCCTGCTCGGCGAAGTGCTCCGCGATCTCACGGCACAGTGACTCGGTAAGGTCTGGCCACTGCAGGATGCGAAACTTCTCGATGTATGTGTCCGCGTGGCGCCCGCTGGCAAGCTGGAAATGCCCGGACAGCAGCGCGCCACGCTCGCGGAGTAATGCTTCGGTTTTGCTGTTCACGCCGCGAGCGTAGCGCCTTCCGCCATTCAGCGTCGATTTCCGCCGCTCAATCCCGCTCGATCTTCTGCGTCGTCAGCGTGGGTCTGCCCTGCGCCTCCGAGATCGTCGGACTGTCGTTTGGCGCGCGCCCAAACTGGCTGAACGGCCAGTACGAAAGCTCAGCGCGCCCCACGATCAGCTCCTCCGGCACGAAGCCGATCGAGCTGCTACGGCTGTCCTTGCTGTTGTCCCGGTTATCACCCAGCACGAAGTAGTGCCCATCCGGTATCAATCTCGCCGGGCGCGTGTCATGCCAGGGCTGCTCAATGTACGGCTCCTCCAGCAAGAAGTCGTTGATATACACCGCGCCCTCGTAGATCTCGATCTTGTCTCCTGGCATGCCCACGATCCGTTTGATCAGGTCCACGTTTGGATTGCTCGGGTCCCGCAGCACCACAATGTCGCCCCGCTCCGGCGGATGGAACACGTAGCGCGTCGGATCCTCGCTCGCGCTGACGAACGGCACGAAGTTGCCAAGCCGGTCAAGGTCCACCTCCGAGTAGATCAGCTTGTTCACGATCAGGAACTGCCCGTCTTCCAGCGTCGGATACATCGAGTTGCCATCGACCTTGAAGTTCTGGAAGCTCGCCCGCACCGCGAGGAACACCAGCAACGCCAGCAATCCCGTCTCGACCAGCTCCCGCACCAGCGTGCGCGTCTTCTGCTTTTTGTATTCGCCGCGCTCGCCCGGCAGCGGCCGGTCGATGTCCGTGTAGGGCATCAGCGGCGGCCCACCCCGGTCGTCGCGGGCAGGCTCCAGGCTGATTGCCGCCGGCTCCCAGCTGTCGTTCCCCGGCACGCGTTGCTCTTGGCGAGGCACCGGCTGCTCGTGGAGCCGGACATAGGACACGTCCTGCGGCGCGTGTGCCGCCGGCCGGTCAAGGAACTCCCCGGAACCGCTCCCCAGCAGGTCGTCAAACTCATCCGGGTCTGGCTCGGGTGTGCGTCGCGCTTCCTCATCCAGTTCCGTGGCCGCATGTGCCTCGAATGCGCGGAGAATGATGTCCTTGTCCGCCTCATCGTCCTCTGGAGGGACGAAGCTGTCGTCCGGCGTCGGTTCCTCATCGTCTTCGCGAAGCCCGTAGAAGCTCATCCGTGACGATGTCTGCCCGGGAATGCCGTACACACGCGGATGGTCGAACGACGACGCATCTTCGTGGCCTTCGCCCGATGTCTCGGCCTCTTCGGCAATAGCTGCCCACAGATCGGGAGCGCCGTCGTCTTCGCCCGCCGGTGACCCTGCCGTTTCCTGCGCCTCTTCCTCCGACAGCTCGGCGGCGAACCTGCTGAGCAATGAGCCTCCGGTGGCTACGGGCTCGACGGAGGCTTGCTCGCCGGCCTCGTGCCAGGGATGGGAGAGCGTGCCAGGGCCGTCATCCTCGGCCGCCGGTTCCCCGGCCGGCATCGCGGCTTCGTCCCGGGCTTCGGGAGTCTCTTCGGCTTCCTCCCACGGCTGCGACCACCAGTCGTCAGTGTCCTGGCTCGATACAGCCTCGCCCCCGGCTCTCGCGCTCGCCGCGAATTCCTCGGCGATCCGCGACACGGGGATGAATTCCTCTGCCGCAGGCTCTACCTCGGCCGGCGCGTGCTCCCACGCCGTGTCCTCCGGCTTATCAGCTTCCTGTTCGTCTGCGGCGCCCGGCTCATCCCCGGCGAGAGCACTCGCGAAATCGAATTGCAGTTGCGGTGTCCCACCAGGCCCGGCTGCCGCCGGTGCGTCCAAACGCTCGCCGGTGTCCGCCTCACTGTCGGAGCCGCTGTCCAGCGCCGCAGCCGCGGAGGCGTCTTCCTCGTCCCAGGGCATCGCGGCTTCCCACGCGTCCTCGATATCCTCTTCCCAGCCGAGCTGCGCCAGCAACTCCTCGTC
>SLAK01000446.1 GCA_007126855.1 Dehalococcoidia bacterium
AACACCTGCGCGCCAAGGTCGGTATCGGAGGCGGCGCGGGTGACGACGATGCCGGCGGCGGTGCTGATGAGCAGGGCGGGGAGCTGGGACACGAGCCCGTCGCCGATGGTGAGCTGAGCATAGAGGTTGAGCGCTTCGCCGGGGCTGCGGCCCTGCTGGAGGATGCCGATGCCCAGGCCGCCGACGATGTTGACCAGGATGATGACCACGCCAGCGATGGCGTCGCCTTTGACGAACTTGCTGGCGCCGTCCATGGCGCCGTAGAAGTCGGCTTCTTCGCCGACTTCCTGGCGGCGGCGGCGCGCCTCGTTTTCGTCGATAAGGCCGGCGTTGAGGTCGGCGTCGATGGCCATCTGCTTGCCCGGGAGGGCATCGAGGGTGAATCGCGCGGCGACCTCGGCGACGCGGCCGGCGCCGTTGGTGATCACAACGAACTGGATGACAACCAGGATGACGAAGACGACGAGGCCGACGACCAGGCTGCCACCGACGACGAAGCTGCCGAAGGAGTCCACGACCTCGCCGGCATCGGCCTGGAGGAGGATGAGCCGGGAGGTGGAGACATTGAGGCCGAGCCGGAACAGCGTCGCGATGAGCAACAGCGCCGGGAAGACGCTGAATTTGAGCGGCTGCCCGGTATAGACGGCGACCAGGAGGATGATCACCGCGAGGGCCATATTAAAGGTAAGCAGCAAGTCGACGAGCGTGGTCGGCAGGGGAATGATCATCATCCCCACGACGAGCACGATGCCGACTGCGAGGAGGATATCGGGCTGCTTGAAGACCCGTGTCCAGTCGGCGGAGGAGGCGGCATTGCCGGACTGTAGAGCCATGGGCTACGTCGCTCCTTCCGTGCTGAATGCGGTGGGACCGTTTGCACTGCTGCCCTTGCCGCGAAGGGCGTAGACCCAGGCAAGCACCTCGGCGACGGCCTGGTAGAGGTTGGCGGGGATGGGAGAGCCGATCGAAACGGCCTTGAAGAGGGCGCGAGCCAGCGGCGGCTCTTCGAGCACGGGGACGCCGGCGTTACGGGCGACTTCCTTGATGCGCTGCGCGAGCAGCCGTTCGCCCTTTGCGACGACGACGGGGGCGCTCATGGAGACGGGGTCGTACTTCAGCGCGACGGCGTAGTGGACCGGGTTGGTGACCACGACGTCTGCGTCCGGGACTTCGGCGATCATGCGGTTCAGCATCGACTGACGCTTTTGCTTGAGCGCCGCCCGGATCTGGGGGTCGCCTTCGGATTCTTTGAACTCCTGCTTCACGTCGTGCTTGGTCATGCGCAGCCGCTTGATGTGCTGCCTGCGCTGCCAGAGGTAGTCGAGCAGGGTGAGGATGAAGAGCACGACGATGATGCGCAGGGCGATATCGAAGGCCAGGCTGGCGATGGTCCCGACGGCGACGCTGACCGGTTCGGCGCCGAGCATGACGATGTCGTCGAGGCGGGTGTACATGGTGAATCCGGCGACGCCGGCGACGACGCCCATCTTGAAGAGCGCACGCAGGAGGTTGACCAGGCCTTCCATGCCATAGATGCGGCGGAGGCCGGTCTTGGGGCTGATGTTGCTGAGCTTCGGCTTGAGCTTCTGGCCGGAGAGCAGGAAGCCGGTCTGGACGACGTTGAAGGCAACTGCGGCGAGGACGAGCAGGCCAAAGAAGGGAAGCATCGCAAGCAGGAACTCGAAGGCGTTGGTCCGGGCGAGGCTGATCGCGGACTGTGCAGTGAGTTCGGTTTCAGCGGGACGCAGCATGGCGTGGCGGAGTGATTCCTGGAGGTAGTGGGCGATATCGGGCCCGATCCAGCGCATGCCGCCAGCGGCGGCCAGGAGCACGCCGACGGTGACCAGCTCCTGGCTCTTGGCGACTTCGCCGCGCTTTCGGGCGTCGCGGAGGCGTTTTGGGGTTGGCGCTTCGGACTTTTCGCCGGGCATTCAGCGCACCCCCAGGAGTTGTTGGCTGGAGCCGGTGAGGGGATCGCCGAGCACGACCTGCATGATGTGCGTGGTGGCGGGAAGGGCCGCGAGGAGCACGAGCATGCCAACGCCGATTTTGAGTGGCAGGGCGACAATGAGGACCTGGATTTGCGGGGCGGTCTTGGCGACAAAGCCAAGGCCCAGGTCGACCAGGAAGAGCGCTGCCATGATCGGCAAGGCCACGCGGATCGCCGTGACCATGAGCCCGATGGCGAAGCCGGCGAGGACTTCGGGCCGCATGACGGACGCGGCGAAGGGATCGAAGCTTCCCAGCGGGATGGCGCGGACTGTCTCGGCCAGGGCGGTGATGACGACGTAGTGGCCATTGGTGGCGAAGAAGACCAGCGTGACAAGCAGCAGGTAGAACTGGTCGAAGATGCCGGAGTCGACGCCGGTAATCGGGTCGATGACACCGCCAAGGCCGAAGCCCATCTGCACACCGATGATGCGGCCAGCCATCTGGAGCGAGAGGAAGACCAGGTTCATGCCGAGGCCCAACACGACACCCAGGAAGGCCTCGCGGAGCACGGCGTCGGCGACGTGGCCCAGGTGCTGCGGCGGGTCGGGCAGGTTGCCGTGGTTAATGGGGACGAGGACGAGGGCCAGGAAGACAGCCAGGCCAACCTTGGTCATCGCGGGGATGCCGCGATGCGAAAGCAGCGGCGCAGACACCAGCATCGTGCTCGTGCGGATGAGCAGGAGCAGGAATGCGTAGGTGAACTCCGGCGAGAGGAAGGGCATCCGGCGCTATCCCCCGTACCCGCCGAGGCCGTTGAAGAGCATCCGGGTGAAGTTGAGCAGGGTTTCGAGCATCCAGGGGCCAAAGATGATAAGCGCGACAAAGACGCCGATGAATTTTGGCACGAAGGTGAGCGTCATCTCGTTCACCTGGGTGACTGCCTGGAAGATGCTGACGGTGACGCCGATGGCCAGCGCGGTGCCCAGGATGGGGGCGGCGATCAGGAAGGCAGTCCAGAGCGCATCGGACATGAGGCCAAGGACTACGGATTCATTCATGAAACGCCTCCTGTTAGCCGAAACTTCCCACAAGGGAACCAACGATGAGCGCCCACCCATCGACGAGGACGAAAAGGAGAATCTTGAACGGCAGGGAAACGATGACCGGCGGGAGCATCATCATGCCCATGCTGAGCAGGGCGGAGGAGATGACCAGGTCGATGATCAGGAAGGGGA
>SLAK01000310.1 GCA_007126855.1 Dehalococcoidia bacterium
AGCAGCGGGCTCGATCACTTGCTGAGCTACATCGACGAACAGCTCGAGCAATTGATGAGTCTCTCGCAGCTTCCACGAGACGAGTTCGAGCGGAGCGAGACGCTGCGGCTGGTGGCGGAGCCTCGCCTGGAGACGACGGCTCAGGCGTGCGTTGACGTAGCGCATCGCATACTCGCCATGCATGACCGGTCGGCGACATCGATCGATTTGCCGGGCACGTGCGTGAGTGGCTCCGACCTCGGGACTAGTGCGGCGGCAGGATGCGGCTTCCGGATAGAATGAGTGGGCATGACGCAAGAAGCTGAGCCGATTCGCGCACCGGCCGCGGAGCGCCGCCTGGAGATGCGGGACTTCCGCTTCGATTTCGGGGTGGCTCAGGGCGGGCTGCCGATCCTGGTGTTCTGGATCGCGAACAACATGGGGCCGACCCAGGTGGCCATTGTGCTGGCCCTTGCGGTGGCGGTTGTGGTGTTCGTGCGGAACCGGCAGAGCGGGGTCATCCGGGCGCTTACGGTCGTGAGTTTTGCCATCGTGGCGGCGTCGGGCGTAGCGGGCCTGGTGCTGGCGAGCGACAAGGCTTTCGCGGCGCAGAACATCGTGAGCGATTTCGCCTTCGCTGCAATCGGCCTGGGCAGCCTGGCGATGCGCAAGCCGATCATCGGGGTTATCACCCGGGAGCTTATCCCGGGGCTGCGGCGGCTGCTTCCGGTAGACGACCGCACCTTCGTCATGCTGACCATCGGCTGGGTGGTGCTGAACCTGGTGCAGGCGGTGGTGCGCATCTACCTGCTGGACGTGATGTCGGCAAATACCTACATCATCGTGAGCCGGGTGTTCGCCTTCCCGCTGAACGTGGCGTTTATCGCGGCGGTCTTCGTGCTGGTTTCGCGGAGGGTGCGCGAAGAGCGGCTACCGGTGGAGACGCTGCAGCGGGAAGAGCTGAAGCCAGACGCATAGGGCCCGGGCACACGTGTCTTGCGGGGCGACATCCCGGGCGTGTTTCAGGCCGCTTTGCGGTACTGTGATTCTTTTTGCTTGCTGAAGCGCCCCCGCATGAGGGTGACTTCCTGCAGTTCCTCGGCAATGCGGGCGCGTTGTTCGTCCCGTGCCCTGGCACGGCGGCCCAGGTGGCCGGAGATGTAGGCCACGAGCGCGAAGAGCAGGGCGGTCATGAGCGCCAGGCCCATTTCGACAATCGCGGCTGCGCCTGTGGCGGTGGCCAGGACGACCAGGAGCACAGAAGGACCGCGGACAGCCCAGAACCAGAAGGTGGCCATGTGTGAATAGTCGGACGAAGCGGCGTTGCTCTGCAGGATCTGGCTCGAAAATGCGTTGCAGGTTCAGATGCATCAACCCACGCGGCTTGACAAAGGGTTATGCTTGTTTGCGCCGTGTGCCAAAGGTGGCTCGCGTATGTTCTTTGTTCGAAAGGCTCGGTGATGAAACGTTTGTATGTAGGGAATCTCTCCTGGGGGACGAATGACCAGGGGCTTCGGGAGGCATTCGAGCCTTTCGGTACGGTGCATTCCGCGCGGGTGATCCTGGACCGGGACACCCAGCGGTCGCGAGGTTTCGGCTTTGTCGAGATGGACGATGCGGAGGCTGAGGCGGCGATTTCGGGCATGGATGGCAGGGACCTCGATGGCCGGACGCTGCGCGTGAACGAGGCGATGCCACCCGGCGAGCGTGCCGGCGGTGGCGACCGCGGCGGTTACGGCGGCGACCGGGGCGGCTACCGCGACCAGGGTGGCCGCGGTGGCAGTGGCGGTGGCGGCCGGCGCGACCGGCGCTACTAAAGCAACACACGCCCGCCGCAACGCTTACATACCGGAAGCCGGGATCCGCATAGGATTCCCGGTGATGGATCGTGTGCGGTTCTGGTGGGCGGCGTCCCGCCCGTTTTCGTTCACTGCATCGGTGGTGCCCGTAGTGGTGGGCACGCTGCTCGCCGGCTACCACGGGGAGTTCACCTGGTGGATCGCTCTGCTGGCGCTGGTGGGCTCGGTGACGATCCACGCGGGGACGAACTTCGTCAACGACTTCTACGACTACAAGAAGGGCGCGGACAGCGAGGATTCGCTGGGCCCGCCCGGGTTCATCCAGCGCGGGCTTGTGGCGCCACGGGCGGTGCTCTCTGCGGGGGTGCTGTGCTTCGCGGCGGGTTCGGCCATCGGCATTGCGCTGGTGAGTGTGACGAGTGTGGAGCTGCTCTGGCTGGGCGTGGTGGCGGTGCTGGCGGGCTTTCTCTACACGGGATGGCCGCTGCACCTGGCCTACCTGGCGCTGGGCGAGCTGACGGTGTTCATCTTCATGGGGCCGGTGATGGTGATGGGCGCCTATTTCGTGCAGACGGAGACGTGGTCGATGGACGCCTTCATCGCGTCGCTGCCGATCGCGTTTCTGGTGACGGCGATCCTGCAGGCGAACAACCTCCGCGATATCGAGAACGACCGCCGGGTAGGGAAACGCACGCTGGCGACGCTGATCGGTCGGCGGAAGGCGAACTGGGAGATGTACGCGCTGCTGGCGGGGGCCTACGTCACGCTGGTGTTGGGCGTGGCGGTTGGGGCGTTGCCCTGGCCTGCCCTTATCGCGCTGGTGACGGCGCCGGCCGCGGCGCCGATCGTGCGCATCTGCGCGGAAGGCGGGAATCCGAAAAGGCTGAACCTGGCGCTGATGCGGTCGGCGCAGCTGCACATGCGTTTTGGGGCGGTGCTGGCGCTGGGGCTTGGCGTGGCGGTGGTGTTGGAGGCGGTGTGAGGGGGTGGGGTTGCTGTGCTGCGGGTGGACGAGGTGGCAAAGATCTGGTGAGCAGGGAATATGGTGAAGTAGTGACGGCCTGCTTCGCGGAACAAACCCCTCACGAGCATCAGAGGCTTCTATGAACGACGACGCGGGGCGAGCTTTGGAGCCAAAGGGGATGTTCGGGGCCTCATCCCGGCTTGCGGCAGACAAGTGCCCAGGTGCGGTGGTGGACGGCCAGCGGGTCCTCGGGGAAGCGCGAGGCGAGCAGGGCGGCCAGGTCGCGGTCGAAGGCGTCTACGGCGGGCTGCGGAAGGCTGGCGGCGACGCCGGCGCTTGCGCGGATACGGCCGCGCCAGGCTTCGTGGGAATAGGGCACGTCGAGGTCGAAGGAGAAGGTTTCCAGGTCG
>SLAK01000120.1 GCA_007126855.1 Dehalococcoidia bacterium
GCGAGCGAGCGCCGCGAGGCCCCCGAGGCCGGTATGAAGATGGCCTTCTTCCGCTTCGACGATTCCTACGTCGAGCTGGTGTCGAATACCGGCGATGAAGGTCCGATTGCGAAGCGGCTGGCGTCGCTCGGCGAAGGTGTCCACCTGGTCGCGATGAAGGTCGACGACATCGACAAGACGCTCGCCGACCTCCGCGAAAAGGGCATCCGGCTCGTAGGCGACCCCGGCCCCGGCAACCCGGTGACCGGTCAGGTGTTCATCCACCCGTCGGCGACGGGCGGGGTGCTCACCCAGCTCGTGCAGAAGTAGGCACCCGGCCGCTACTCCGCCCGGCCTTCGTAGGCCTCGGCCGCCTCGACCGCTGCAAGCAGCGCCTGCGCCAGCTCGCGCGCCGAGTCGATCGTGAGCTCGACGCCGACACGGGCATCCAGCCCGGCATCGTGGTTCACGAAATCGATGTTCACCGCGTGTTCTAGCTGCACGTGGAAGGGGTGGTCGTAGCTCACGAGCGCTTCCCGCAGGGAGAACCAGCCGCGAGCGCCCTTGGCGCTGCCTGTGATGCCGGTCTTTTCGACGATCGTCGTGCACATGTGGATGTCGTCTCCTTCCTATGCCTGTCTGCCGAGGTGGCGGCCGAAGAAATCGAACACTTTCTGCCAGCCGTCAACAGCCTGCTCCGCGCGGTATGCGGCTGGGCGGTCGTGGTAGAAGAACCCGTGGCCAGCGCCGGCGTACATGTGGAATTCGTAGTCCTTGCCGTGCTTCTTCAGCTCCTCCTCGTGCACCGCGACCTGCTGCGGCGAAGGCGAGCGGTCCTCTTCGCCAAAGAGCCCGAGCAGCGGGCAATTGAGGTCCTTCGTGTATTCCACTGGCGCGACCGGGCGTTGTGGCGTCAGGTCGCTTTCGTTCTCGACGACCACGTTTCCGCCCCAGAGGTCTACGACGGCGTCGGCGTTCCCCAGCCGGCAGGCCACGAGATAGGCATGGCGCCCGCCCGAGCAGGTCCCCCACAGGCCAACTTTGCCGTTCGATGTGGGCTGCGCGCGGAGAAAGTCGATGCAACCCCGCGCATCGCCGACAACCTGGTCATCCGGCACGCCGCCGTCGCCGCGGACTTTGGCGGCCACGTCCTCAGGCGTGCCGTGGCCGGCGCGGTGGTAGAGGTTCGGCGTGAGCGCCGCGTAGCCGTGATGGGCGAACTTCCGCGTCGCTTCTTTGTACCACTCGTCCCAGCCCGGCATATGGTGGAAGAGCAACACGGACGGGAAGGGCCCCGCGCCGGTGGGCCGGGCGTAGTACGCGTAGATGTAATCGCCGCCGTCGCCGGGCACCGCGATGGTTTCGGCGGCCATGCCCTCGTACTGGTCTGTGGTGTACATGCCGTGTCCTCCTTTTGGCCTGCTGGCCGAAGGCTACCAGAGAGTGGTGGCGGCGCGTGGTGCGCCGGTGAATATGGCGCACTTGCTTTCCTTTCGCGCTTCGCGCATCGTCAGTGCCACATTCGCGATCGCCCGGATAGGGAGGGCTGCCATGAAAATCGAGAACGTCCTGGCCACGAAGGGATCGAGCGTCCACACCATCGGGCCGGAGGAGTCGATCCGGGAAGCACTGAGGCAGCTTGCAGAACATAACGTCGGCGCGCTGGTGGTCACCGGCAACGATGGGCTTCCCACCGGTATTCTCTCCGAGCGGGACATCACCCGGTCACTGGCGACATCGCTTGATGTGGTTGACCAGCAGGTCCGCGACCTGATGACCCGCAAGATCGTCACGGGGTCGCCTTCGGATGACGTCGACGCTGTGCTCCAGACGATGACGAACGCCCACTTCCGGCACCTGCCGGTTGTGCAGGACGGCCATCTGGTTGGGATCGTTACCACCGGCGATCTGGTGAAGGCGCGGCTTGCCGATATGCAGGGCACCGTGGAGACGCTGGAGACCCAGCTGCTGAATTCGAACTGAGGCTGATCACCGGGCCAGCCGCCGCAAATTAGCGACGGTGTGGGCTACTGCGTCGCGGAAACTGGCGCGCCCACGCCCAGGGCCTCGCCGACCGAAAACTTGAAGCTTCCGCCGACCGAGAGGCCGTTTGCGGCGGCAAGACTGCGCCACACCACGGTATAAGCGCCGGGCGCCAGGTGCGGCAGCTCGACGGTCAGCGTGGTCGCGTCATCTGCGGGTGCTGTCGCACCGCCCGTGGCGATGGCCGCGCCCGATGCGTCCGTCAGCTTCACTTCGCTTAGCGCGGGCTGGATGGGTGCGCCAAACCAGAGGGTGAGCCGCTCAGGGGCGCGCTCCAGCGTGCTGTTGGGTGAGGGGTCCGCCTTCACCAGACGTGCGTGGGCCGGTTCAGACTCGCGCTTGAACACCTTGAACCACCTGGTGGGCACGGGACAATCATCGGGGTACCGCCACCACCGCCAGGCGAACCAGCCTCCCGGCGCCCCGAGAACCAACGCGATGACCAGGATGGTCTGCAGTGGCGAAAGGCCGAAAACGGCGCCGAGCGCTCCGAACCCGATCGTGATAACGCCCGCATAGAGGAGGATGCACTTGATCCCGGCGGCGATAAGGGCGACCGGCAGAAGCCACGGGTATTTGTCCACTGCGCATTCCTTTCCTGACCGGCAATGATATCGGAGAGCATGGGAGTTGGGCCAGCGCGGCGACGAAACGGGCGCCGCAACGAATTGCCAGACATTCGCCAGCACTTCCCCTGGAGGTATGTCGCAGCCGCAAGTGCGCCGCCCTGACGATCCCCCGGAGACCGCCTGCGCGCAGTCTCACCGCTACGATGCGCCCTTCGCCCCGGCGTAGGTGGCCGAATGTACCTTACGACGCTGCCTGGCGGCGCTCACGGTGGAAAGGGGCGAATCAACGAGAAGTGGCGATCGGCTGCTCACACACTGCCCCGGAGGATCAACTATGGCGGAACCCGGACTCGAAGCTATCGACCAGACCGTCCAGCAGACTCACATATGGCTCAACGAGATTACCGAACGCTTCCACGGCAACAAGCACCAGTCGATGCAAATCCTGCGGGCATTCCTCCATACGGTGCGCGACCATCTTCAGGTCGACGAATCCGCACAGTTCGCGGCGCAGCTCCCGCTGCTCGTCCGCGGCATGTACTACGAAGGCTGGGACCC
>SLAK01000418.1 GCA_007126855.1 Dehalococcoidia bacterium
AGTGGCGGGTCCAGTTGAAGCGGGGGCGGGTGAAGCGCTGGTTGCGGACGGAAAGGGTAAGCGCGGGCCGCCGTGCGGGGCCGCGCTGGTGTGTGGTGAGGCTCGCCGGGAGCGTGTCCACTTCGATCCATCCCTCGTTATCAGGCTGCGTCCAGCATCAGCCGCCCGCGCCCGAATCCCGAGATCACGATGGCAGCGCCCGACCGGGCCACGACAGCCGCGGGCGCAGCGCAGCCGTGCGAACGCCAAACCCTTCCCCCTCCAGGCTGGCCACCGTCACCGCCAGCACCGCATACTGTCGCCACTCCTTCCCACCGTGGAGGACGCCCATGGCGCGCCAGGTGAGCTTCGGCACCCGCAAAGGACAGATCTACCCCCACGAAGAAGCCGGGGGGTTGCTCCGTTCCGCCCGTAAACTCATCCAGCCGCCCGGCCGCATCGCGCGCCGGCTCAATCTCTCGCCCGAAGCTGCCGTGCTCGAACTGGGCTGCGGCCCCGGCTATTTCAGCCCCGAAGTCGCCAAACGCGCCCCCCGCGGCACCTATGTCCTCTTCGACTTCCAGGCGCAGATGCTCCGCATGGCCGCATCCCGTCTGCCGGACGCGGGAGCCGCGCCGCACCTGGTCCAGGGCGACGCTCTCTCCCTCCCCTTCCGCAGCGGCACATTCGATGTCGTCTTCCTTGTCGCCGTACTGGGCGAAACCGGCGACCCCACCGCCTGTCTGCGCCAGGTACACCGTATCCTCCGGCCCGGCGGCCGCCTGTCCATCAGCGAGATCCGCGGCGACGACGATTTCATCCCACGCAAGAAGCTTCGCGCGATGGCCCGGGACGCCGGCTTCGAACACGAGCGCAGCCACGGCATCGGCTGGAACTACACCGAGAACTTCGTCGCAGCAGCCGGCGCGGCATCCTGAACGCGCTTCGCCGCTAATACAGGTCGGGATAGGCAGCTTTCGCGGGCAAGCCTGCGAGGGCTATGGTCGCCGCACAGCTCCCGGAGAACGCCATGGCCGAATCTGCAACTCCCGCTTATCCCGCCGGCATCACCGTCGACCCGCAATACGACGACCGCAACCGCCTTACGGTCTTCTTCCGCATCATCCTGGCCATCCCCCACCTCATCCTGGTTGGCGGCGGACCGGTCACGATCGGCAGCTTTGCCTTCTTTGGCCCCGGCGACTGGCAGTTCGGAGGCGGGACAACCGGCGTCATTGGGGTTGTCGCCTTCGTCTGCGCGGTCATCTCGTGGTTCGCCATCCTCTTCGCTTCCCAGCACCCGCGCGGCCTCTGGGACCTCTGCCACTTCTACCTCCGCTGGCGGGTCCGCGCCGTCGCCTACACTATGCTCCTCCGCGACAACTACCCGCCCTTCGGCGACGCCGAATACCCCGCCGCCTACCGCTGCGAAGGCCCGCCCGAAGAGCGCAACAAGCTCTCCGTCGCCCTCCGCATCATCTACGTCATCCCCCACGCCATCATCCTCTGGGTGCTCGGCATCGCCTGGTCCATCACCGCCATCATCGCCTGGTTCGCCATCCTCTTCACCGGCAGCTATCCGCGCGGCCTCTACGACTTCGCCGTCGGCGTTTTCCGCTGGGGCATCCGCGTCGAGACCTACGTCCTGCTCATGCGCGACGAATACCCGCCCTTCTCGCTGACGTGAACCGTCGCGAACGCCGCTCCTCACCGCCCCCTGTACACCGGGTCGCGCTTTTCCACCCAGCTCCGCACACCTTCCATATGATCTTCCGACTCCCACAGCACGTCGGATAGCGACATCGAGTATTCGTCCAGCGTCCGCCAGTCCACGTCGAAGCCCTTGCGCACCACGCGCTTGATCGCCCGCTGCGCCAGCGGCGGCCCCGAGGCCAGCCTCCGCGCCAGCGTGTGGGTCTCCTCCATCAGCCGGTCCGCCGGCACCACCTTCGACACCAGGCCGATGCGCTCGGCCTCCGCCGCGTCCACCAGGTCGCCCGTCAGCAGCAGCTCGTAGGCCTTCGAAAGCCCCACCAGGTGCTTCAGCAGGTAGGTCCCGCCCGTGCTGCCGACCACGCCGCGGCGCACGAAGTAGCTGCCGAACTTCGCCGTGTCCGCCGCGTAGCGCATGTCGCACATGATCGCCAGGTCCATCCCCATGCCCACCGCCGCGCCGTTCACCGCCGCGATCGACGGCTTTTCGAAGGTGAAGAAGGCTTCGACAGCGTCCTGCACGCCCGAGCCCTTGATGCGGTTGATGCGCCGGTTGAGCCGCGCCTGCTCCCGGTCGCCGGCCAGGAATATCGCCTGAAAGTCGTCGCCCGCGCAGAAACCACGCCCTGCGCCCGTCAGCACCAGGCAGCGCACCGCGTCGTCCGCCTGGGCTTCGGCGAGCGCCGCCTTCAGGTCCCGGTAGGTCTCGTAGCGCACCGCATTCATGCGGTCCGGCCGGTTGATGGTGACCGTCGCCACGCCGTAGTCGTCGACTTCGTAGAGGACATCTTCGTAGCTCATCGGTATTGCTCCTTCGCCAGGGTGCAGGCCGCCGCCTGCCGGTGCGCCAGTGTGCGCGAATTCGGCCGCGATTGTCGACCGTCCCGCCATGTCATGCGCTACCATGGCACCCACCCCGGCCACCGCCAGGAAAGGACCGCCATGCCAACGTACGAAGCTGTTTACGTCGACGGGACGATCGCCGCCTTCGAGGCCGACGCCCTGAGCGTCGAGCACGGACTCATCGTCCTCCACCGCAAGAATTCCGGCGCAGGCCAGGAACCCGTCTGCGTCATCGGCAGCACCGAACTGCTCTTCATCCGCGACACCACCGTGGGCGTCGAACTCACCGAAGGCGAATCGGAGTGGGAGGAGGAGGAAGTGTAGGGGAGACGCGAACTGAAGGCATCCCCCAACGCGTCTACGCTGAAACTGCGCACCACCACTTGCACACAGAGAGGCATCATCCGTGGTAACCACCATCGACCCGGAGCAGGTAAGGGACGACGCGCTGGAATTCTTCCGCCAATCGGAAGTGCCTGAGCGCTGGTCGTGGGTGCACGCCCTCTCGCCACTCAACCAGCGCCTCTTCGCCGTCGAACTCGCCGACGCCATCAAGCAAGCAACCATCACCGGCGACAACGAGCCGCTTATCCAGCTCGTTGCCGAATGGCAG
>SLAK01000449.1 GCA_007126855.1 Dehalococcoidia bacterium
CAGCCGGAAGTCGGCGGCGTGGTGCCAGGCTGGGGCGGCCCCAGGCGGCTGCCCGAACGCATCGGCAAGGCGGCGGCCAAGCAGCTCATGTTCACCGGCGTCCGCGTCAAGGCGGACCGCGCTCTGCAGATGGGCCTGGTGAACGACGTGTTCCCGAAGGACAAGTTCGACGAGGAAGTCGCCGAGCTCGGCCGGCGCATCGGCGCGATGAACTTCTACAACCTGCGCCTGATCAAGGAGCTGGTGAACAACGGTTACGACATGCTCGAAAGCCACCCGGTCTAGGGCGAAGTCGCAACACGCCCTCACCGCGCGAGAAGGAGGTACCCATATGCTCACCATCACCCGCATCGACCACCTCGGCCAGGTTGTGCCGGATATCGAGAAACAGGCAGCGCTGCTCACGGGGCTCTTTGGCTTCGTCGAGAAGGATCGCTGGGAAAACAAGGACGACAGCGCCCGCGGCATCACCTTCGATGTCCCCGGCCGCAGCGGCATCCAGTGGCAGGTGGCGCAGCCGCTGGGCGACTCCTCGCCGCTGCAGGCCTTCCTGGACACGCCGCGCGGGCCCGGCGTCCGCCACATCACTATGGAAGTGTCGGACCTGGAGGCCACCGCCGAGGCGCTGAGAGAAGCCGGCATCGAGCCGGAACGCGACGACAACGAGCGCGTGGAGGCGCGCATCGCACCGAACCGTGACCCGGAGAGCCTGCTCTTCCGCTTCGTGCCAGGCTCGGGCGCGGCAACGGGCGGGCTGGTCCGCGCCGAGGAAGGAACGCTCGGTATCGTTGCGCTCGACCACCTGTGCCACGCCTACCGCGACCGCGACGAGCTGGCCCGCTTCCTGGAGAAGACCCTGGGCATGCAGGAAATCTTCCGCACTCCCGACGGCGAGCACGAAGACCTGGCCGACCTGGTGATGGAAGTGCCCGGGAAGCAGATGTTCTGGGAGGTCATCCAGCCGGTCGGCGACGAGTCCTTCATCCAGCGTTTCCTGGACACCCGCGGCCCATCGCCGCACCACGTCACCTTCGAGGTGGCCGACTGGCAAAAGGCCGTGGAGGCCTGCGAACGCCACGAAGTGCCGATGTTCGACGACAACAGCGGCGTCACCGACGGCGCACGCTGGAACGACGCCTTCGTCCACCCGAAACTCACCGGCGGCATGCTGGTGCAGCTCTTCTGGGAAGAGAAGCCGGGCGTCTGGGTACGCTCGGACAAGATTCCGTCCGGCAACCGTTAGCGCCGGAGGCCCCACCCACCACTCAAAGGGCGAAGCCTCCGGCTTCGCCCTTTGAGTTTCGTGGCGCCGGGCCCGGAAGGCGTCTATAAGGGCGACCTTTGGCGCTAGGATCGGCGCTGGCAGCGCCTAACGTGGCTGGAACGGAGACTCGCCTATGACCAAACCCGAACACCAGGCAGCATGGCGCGATGTCGACGAGACCACTGCCACACGGCTGCAGCAACTCATCGACCGGCAGGTAGCCCGCAAACGCATCCCGCACGCAATGCTGGGCGTAGCCCGCGGCGATGGGTCGCTGCGCTGGATCGGCGCCGCGGGGACAGCATATCCCGACGGCACGCCCATGCAGCCCGACACGCCATACTTCATCGCCAGTGTCACAAAGCTTTACATCGCTACGCTCATCCTGCAGCTCTACGAACGCGGAGATGTCGATCTGGACGAGCGCGCAGTCACCTACCTCGGCCGCGAACGCATCGACGGGATCCACCGGGCCAAGGGTTTCGACTACACGCCGCTCATCACGGTCAGGCAGTTGCTGAGCCACACGTCGGGGCTGCCCGACTACCTGGAAGATGCCCCAAAGGGCCAGCCCAGCATGTACGAAGATCTCGCCCGCGGCATCGACCAGTCCTGGGACTTCAACGACACGGTCCGTATCACCCGGGAACTGCTCCGGCCGCACTTCCCGCCGCAAAGCCCGAAGGCAAAGCGGCAGAAGGCCCGCTATTCGGATACTGGCTTCCAGCTCCTCATCGCGATCATCGAGGCAGTGACGGGTCAGCCGTTCCACCAGGCGCTGGAAGAGCGGCTATTTCGCCCACTGGAGCTGCGCCACACCTGGTTGCCGGGGCATTCCGAGCCACTGGAGCCCACGGATGCCCCCGCGATGCTCTGGGCGGACGGCAAACCGCTCGATATCCCGCAGGCAATGGCCTGCTTCAACGACCTGGTCAGCACCGCGGACGACACGCTGCGCTTCATGCGGGCGCTGACGCGCGCCGAGGTGTTCGAGCGCCGCGAGACCTACGAGCTGATGCACCATCGATGGAACCGGCTCTCCCTGGGCCTCGAGTACGGCAACGCGACCATGCGCTTTAAGATAGCGCGGATTTTTGCCCCGGGATGGCGGCCACTGACGCTCACCGGCCACTCCGGCTCCACGGGCTCGTGGCTGTTCCACTGCCCCGAGCTGGACCTGCTGCTCACCGGCACCTTCGACGAGATCAACGCGCGGAGCATGCCCTTCCGGTTCATGCTCCGCGTCATCCGCGCCATCGAGAAGTAATCGATGCAAGCGTTATGTCGTGACGCGCCGCTACTCCCTCGGCAGGCCGAGCCCGCGCGTGGCAATAACGTTGCGCTGGATCTCAGATGTGCCGGAGAGCACTGTGTGCGGCGCCGCATCCAGGTAGTCGTGACTGAAGAGCGCATTGAGCGGGGCGCCTTCGCGCTGCCAGATGTTGCCCCAGGGGCCGAAGGCCTTGAGGCCTGTTGCCGCCAGGTTCTGGTGGACGATGGAGCCGAAGAGCAGGCTGACCGACGCTTCGTAGTTGGGTATCTCGCCCGCGGCCTGCATGGAAACGGTCCGCACACCGAGCTGGTAGAGCACCTCGATCTCGATGTAGCGCTGCGCGATCTCCTGCCGGAGCACGTCGCGGGCATCGCCGCGGATGTAGCGCTTGCTTTCGTCGCTGCGCATGAAGTCGATCAGCCGCTGGAGCTCGTTGCGGTACTTGATGGTGCCGCCGATACCGGAGCGCTCGAAGTCGAGCGTGGCCATGGCCACATACCAGCCCCGGTTCTCTTCGCCGACGCGCTGCGAGACGGGCACGCGCACGTCGTCGAAGAAGATTTCGCTGAAGGGCGCGCCACCACGCATGTCGACGATGGGCTGGACAC
>SLAK01000344.1 GCA_007126855.1 Dehalococcoidia bacterium
TATGCGGCGACCCGGCCGGAGCGCGTGTCGCGCCTGGTCCTCTGGCTGCCATCGATCGGCCCGGCACGTCTCCAGCAGGACCCGTTGCTGCACGCCATTGCGCCGCTGGCCCACCGTGACTGGGAGGTGTTTCTGCGCACCATGTCGCATGCAGTGGTGGGCGGCTGGGATGCGGAACGCGCTCCCTTTGCCGAGGCTTTCGCGGACCTGATGCGGGGTGGCATCCGGCCAGACGAGTATCCGCGATTCGTCGCCGCCATGGCCACGCACGACGTCAGCGGTGACCTCGGCCGTGTCAGGGCGCCGACGCTGGTGCTCACCCGGGAAGACGCGGCCGTCTACACTATTCCCGTGGTGCGGGAGGTG
The DNA here is from genome assembly GCA_007126855.1 of Dehalococcoidia bacterium. Lineage (GTDB taxonomy): Bacteria > Chloroflexota > Dehalococcoidia > Tepidiformales > Tepidiformaceae > SLAK01. The sequence continues at coordinate 367 of SLAK01000344.1, forward strand.
GCCGCGGGTATTCCCAACGCGCAATTCGTTGCCTCTGCGGGGAACTGGCTGCTGCCCTGCACTGACGACGACATCACACGCGAATTTGCCCGGTTCATGGGCCGCACGTTGCCGCCCTTGCCACCCGCCGAGGGGCCGAGCCTCCGGGAGGTGGCGGCCGCCAGCAACTCTGACGGCCACCACGAACGGCTTTCGCCTCGCGAACGCGAGGTCCTTGCGCTCATCGCGCAGGGCAAGACCAATGCGGAGATCGCTGGCCAACTGGTCGTGACCCACGCGACGGCATCGCGCCATGTCCACAACATTTTGAATAAGCTCGGGATGAGCCGGCGCACCGAAGTGGCCGCCTATGCAGCGATGACGGGCCTCGTCAACGACTCCCCGGCTACCGGGACAAGACGCTAAACCCAGTTCCAGGGCACCCACCTGTCCATACATCCTCACCAGGCATGGGATTAGCGGCCGGGCGGAAGCCGCGCCGACGTCGCGAACGGCGGGCGATCCGCTATTCCGGGTAGGCGCTGACCCGCCCCGGTACCGCTGGGCGCCCCCAGGGGCTATTTCCAGAACTTCTGCAGATGCTCTTCAAGAAAACTTCAGGACTTGTGTGGCCGACGCACATAGTGTTGCAATTGCCAGCTGCACTTGAATGCTGGTGATCAACACAACGAAAGGTACACGATATCGATACACGTAACACACAGAACCGGACAACCGCGCAATACGGGCACACTACGAGCACTGCTTCTGGACAAGAAAGAAACTGCATTGGCACAGAATGCCAGACTTATCCCGTCGATAGGATCGCTGCGATTCAACCCGTATCGATCCGCAGGCACTCATGACTCAGCGTAAGGAGAAAAAGATGTTCGCAACTTCAAGTCAGCGTTTTACTGTGGCAGTCACGCTCGCCGTGCTGCTGGCCATCGCCTCTGGAATCACCGCTCACGCCCTGAATCGCGGGGACGGACAACGCGATCTTGCACAGATCCGCGGTGCGGTCGCCCGCTACCACGAGACAGGGGCAGCCGAGGCCGCAGGGTGGATTCTCGTCGACGGGCTGGACCACTGTTTCGAGAACCCCGGTGTTGGGGGCATGGGCATTCACTACATCAACCCGGACCTCCTCGATACAACGCTCGACCCAAAGAGCCCCGAAGCATTGGTCTACCATCACCTTCCCAACGGCAAGCTTCAGCTTGGAGCCGTGGAGTACATTGTGCCGGCACAGGCGTGGCACGATGAACATGGCGACTCATCGGATCCACCGGAGTTGCTTGGACACCACCTGCACATGAATGAAGCGCTAGGTGTCTATGTCCTTCACGCCTGGATCTTCACGCATAATCCGGCTGGCATGTTCGAGGACTGGAACCCGCGGATCAGCTGTCCAGCGGAATAGCGCGGAACAGCAGGAACGGCGCGTGGCAGGGGGAAATTTTCCCCTGCCATGTTGCATGCAATGCTGTACGCCCGCGTCGATGATGGGTTGCCTCGCGTTCACCGAACCGGGTGAAGGCTGGCCGCAAACTCACCGTGAATTGCCAGTCCGACCCTGAGCTATTCCTCCCGCTTCTTCGGAAGCAGCTCCAGCGGGCGCACCACCTTGTATTTCTCCGGGTTGGAGACGACGAAACGCCAGATGTCGTCGGGGTTGGCGGCGCCGGGGTGGACGCCGAAGTGCTTGTCGGCCTTGCCATAGGCGTGGGCGACGACCCAGGAACATATGGGGTAGTTGTCGCGGATGTTGAGCCGCCGGAAAACGTAGGCGCCGAGCAGGAACCAGTCCAGCGCGTGGGTAATGATCTTGAAGTAGCCGTAGGTGCGGCCGACATAGCTCTCCGCCGCGTGTACCACGACTGACATTTCGTCCTCGGAGAGGTTGATCGGCCGATAGACGGCGACCATGGTGTCGCTTTTGCCATACCAGTCGACGAGCCTGTGGCGGAGCACGGTGCGCTGGGCTTCGACGACGATGGCTTCGTGGAAGGGGCCGCCTTCGACGACGATGCCGACGTGGTTGACCATCGCGCGTTTCTCGCCGATGCGGACGCTGAAGAAGCGGATGAGCCGGCTCAGCAGGCTGGTGCCGCGCGTGAGGAAGATGTCGGCGGGTTCGAGCCGGGGCTCATCGGCGAACTTCTCTGGCGATAGTCGGGGCATGCAAGGAACCTCGCGGGGCCGCGTTTTCGCACAGGGTCCTGTTCCAAAGCCGGTGCGATTGGCGTAGTGTATTGCACGCATTGGGCAGTGCAAAACACGGGGAGGGCACGATGAGTCAGCCTGTCGTCGATCGGATCAAAGTCATTGATGCCGACAGCCATGTGTCGGAGCCGGCGGATCTGTGGACCAGCCGCGTTTCGACGCAGAAGTGGGGCGAGCTGGTGCCGCACGTCGCGTACGACGAGCGCATCAAGGAAGACCGCTGGTACATGGGAGGCAAGCCGTTCCAGCCAACCGCGGCGGCGGCGATGGCGGGCTGGAAGGAACCGCCACCAGACCATCCCCCGGACCTAGAGCACGCCGACCCGGCGGCCTACATCCCGAAGAAACGGCTGGAGCGGCTGGACGAATACGGCATCTGGGCCCAGGTGGTCTACCCGAACGTGGGCGGCTTCGGCTCCGGGAACTTTTTGGCGCTGAAGGAACCGGAACTGATGTACGACTGCGTGAAGGCCTACAACGACTTCCTCACGGAGTGGTGCTCGGAAGACCCGGAGCGGCTGCTGCCGATCATGGCGATGCCCTTCTGGGATACGGA
>SLAK01000201.1 GCA_007126855.1 Dehalococcoidia bacterium
CCCGGCGACACCATCCGCGTGCCCGCAGGCACCTATACCGAGCAGGTACGGATCGACCGGCCGCTCACCCTCATCGCCGACGGCAAGGTCATCATCGACGGCGGCGGCGTCGGCGACGTTGTCGTTATCGCCGCCCCAGATGTGACCTTCGATGGCTTCATCGTGCAAAACACCGCGCGCGCTGTCTCGCAGGAGCCAACCGGCATCCGCGTCGGCGGCGACAACGCCACCGTCCGCAACAACACGCTCCGCGATACGCTCTACGGCATCGTGCTGCAGTACAGCAACGGCCATCACGTCCACGACAACCATGTGACCAGCATCACCGACTTCCCCGTCGAGCGCCGCGGCCATGCCATCTACCTCTATTACTCTTCGGACAACGTGATCGAAGATAACTTCGCCACCATGGCGAAGGACGGCATTTTCGTGGGCTTCGGCCACCGCAACAGCATTAGCAATAACTTCATGACCGACCTGCGCTACGGCATCCACTACATGTACTCGGAAGACAACGTCTTCACCGACAACATCTTCCGCAACAGCATCGCCGGCGCCGCGCTGATGTACTCCGAAGGCCTCACGCTCACCGGCAACGAGTTCTCCTACAACACCTCGCGCGCCTCGGGCTATGGCCTGCTCATCAAGGAAGCGGACGACCTGGTCATCGTCGGCAACAAGATCCACCACAACCGCCTTCGCATGACGCTGGAGAGCGATCCCCGGTCGCCGCATGCAACCGCGCTCATCGCCGACAACCTGATCGGCTTCAACCAGACAGGCGCTTCCTTCTTCAGCAACACGCGCATCACCTTCACCGGCAACACCTTCATCGGTAATCTCCGCCAGGTCGAAGGCCGGGGCGACCACATCATTGCGGGGAACGAATGGGCACTCGACGGCCGCGGCAACTACTGGGATACCTACCAGGGCTACGACGCCAGCGGCGACGGCATCGGCGATAGGCCCTACGAGCATCGCACCGTCTATGAATCGCTCATGGAAGAGCACCCCGCGCTCCAGGCCTATGCCTTCACCCTGGCACACCAGTCCATCGAACTCGCCGCCCGCTGGTTCGCCCCCACCCACGGCGATCCCATCCTCACGGACCCGGCGCCGCTCATGAAGCCTTCGACCGTGCTCCCCGGCGGCGGCTCGGCTTCCGACCGCTGGAAGCTCGGCGCCGTCTCCCTGGCCACGCTCACCGCCCTCGGCCTCGTCGCCTACCGCGGCCGCCACACGCTTGTCCGGAGGTGGCAACCATGCTGACCGTCCAGAACGTACGCAAGCACTTCGGCGACACCAAAGCCGTCGACGGCATCTCCTTCGAGCTCGAAGGCGGCAAGGTCGCCGCCGTCATCGGCGCCAACGGCGCGGGCAAGACCACCCTCATCAAGTCCATCGTCGGGCTCATCAAGTACGAAGGCTCCATCGCGATCGACGGCATCGACATGGCGAAGAAGCCGAAGGAGGCGCGCCGCCGCATCGGCTACGTCGCCCAGACGCCCGCCTTCCACCCGGACATGACCGTCCGCGAAACCATGACCTTCTACGCCGACCTGAAGCAGGTCGACGTCAAGGAGGCGCCGCCGCTGCTCGAAACCGTCGGGCTTGAAAACCAGCTCGACAAGCGCGCCGGGGCGCTCTCCGGCGGTATGCGGCAGCGCCTGGCGTTGGCCGTCGCCCTGCTGGGCAACCCGCCGCTGCTGGTGCTCGACGAACCCGTCTCCGGGCTCGACATCGCCGCGCGCATCGAGCTCCGCGAGCTGGTCACCCGCCAGCGCGATGCCGGCACCGCCGTCCTCCTCTCCACCCACTGGATGGAAGACGTGCCGTACATCGCCGACACCACGCTGGTGCTCGACCAGGGCAAGCTCGTCTTCTCCGGCGCGGCTTCCGCGCTGACGGGCGAAGCTGCCGCGGGCAGCCGGCTCTTCCTGCGCCTCAACGGGCACACGCCGGAAGCCATCCCCATGATCGCGGCGCTCACCGGCCGCGAGGTCGAACACTCCGGCGACTGGCTCATCGCGAGCTGCCCGCCGACCCAGAAAGCCGGCATCGTCGAATCGCTCATCGCGTCCGGCGTCAACATCCTCGACTTCCGCGTCGAAGAAGCGTCCGTCGACGAAGCCGTGCTCCGCCTGCGCAACTCGAAGGGGGACCAGTCATGAGCGGCGCATTCACCATCTACCGCAAAGAGCTGCGCGACGCCGTGCAGAGCCGCTGGCTCATCGCCTTCGCGATCACCTTCGCGCTGGTCGCGACCCTGATCGCGCAGGTGCAGGGGCAGGGCGGCGACATCGGCGGCCAGGGGCTAAACCGCACCACGGCCAGCCTCATCAACCTCTGCCTGATGCTCGTGCCGCTGCTGGCGCTGCTGCTCGGCGCGGCGTCGATCTCCGGCGAACGCGAACGCGGCACGCTGGCCACCCTGCTTTCGCAGCCGATCACGAACACCGAGTTCCTGCTCGGCAAGTACATGGGCCTGAACGTGGCCCTGTGGCTCGCCGTTGGCCTGGGCTTCGGCGGCGCCGGGCTGCTCATGGCCTTCCTGGGCGCGACCGCCGGGCTCGGCACCTACATGGGCTTCGTGCTGCTGTCGGCGGTGCTGGCGAGCGCCATGCTTGGCGTCGGCATGCTGCTTTCGGTGGTGAGCGATTCGCGGCTGAAGGCCATCGCGCTGGCCGTGCTGGCCTGGTTCCTCTTTGTACTCGCCTATGACCTGGGCGCGATCAGCATGGCGCTGGCGCTGACGCCGTCGGGCCGGACCCTGTTCCTGGCTGTGGCCGCGAACCCGGTCGAGGCCGTGCGCATCCTGGCCGTGATGAGCATCGAGCCCGACATGGACGTGCTCGGCCCGCTCGGCGCCTACGTTTCCGATACGCTGGGCCGGACCGGCGCCATCGCCTTCCTTTCCGCCGCGATTGCCATGTGGGCGCTGATCCCCGTGGCCGTGGCCGCCTGGCTCTTCGGCCAGCAGGACGCCTGACCCGCAGGAGGACACCCCATGGCACAGGTGGAGATCGACAACCGCGGCCTGCAGCCCCCCGAGCCGATGGTCCGCATCCTGGAGGCGCTGACGAACATGGGCGACGGCGACGAGCTCGTCGCCCTGATGGACCGCGAA
>SLAK01000169.1 GCA_007126855.1 Dehalococcoidia bacterium
CCCGTTGGCACGGTCGTCGCAGCCGGGACGGTGATGATCGGATGACCGACTTCGAGCGCGAACGGTTGATCGGCCGGGGCTGGGGTGCTCCGTTGCGGGTGGGCGGTGGCGGCGGCATCGAACTCGTGGATGGCAATCGTGAGATCGAGGAGGCGATCGCCGTCATCCTGGCGACCGCCCCCGGCGAGCGCGTGATGCGGCCGGAATTCGGCTGCCGCATCCACGAACTGGTCTTTTCGCCGGTCAACAGCGAGACGCTGGGTATGGCCCAGCGCTACGTCGAAGAAGCGCTCGGGCGCTGGGAGCCGCGCGTCGATGTGCGCAGCGTCAGAATGGCGCTGTCATCCGATGACGAGAGCAACGGCCTCCTGCGCATCACCGTCGACTACGCCATCCGCGCCACCAAGGACGAACGTACGCTCGTTTACCCCTTTTACATCATTGAACACGAAGGACAATAATGCCTGACACCCGCGCTGGAACCAGAAGGGAAGCACGCTGAACCATGGCCCTGCCCGATCCGCAACTGGACGACCGCCGCTTCCAGGACCTCGTGGACGAGGCAAAGTCGCTCATCCCTCGCTACTGCCCGGAATGGACCGACCACAATGTCTCCGACCCCGGCGTCACCCTTATCGAATTGTTCGCCTGGATGACCGACCTGGCCCTCTACCGCCTAAACCGGCTCCCCGAGAAAGCGCACCTGCGCTTCATGTCGTTGCTCGGGGTAACGCCGCGTGAGCCCGTAGCGGCGAGGGCGCCGCTTACCTTCTGGCTGTCGGCCCCTGCGGGATCCGAGACCACCATCCCGCGCGGCACCGAGGTGGCCACGGTCCGTACGACAGACCGGCCCGCAATCGTCTTCAGCACCGACGAAGACCTCCGGCTCGAGCCAGCCGATCTCCGCGCCTGCCTGCTCTCATCCAACGACACCGACTTCCTGGATCAGACCGAAGTCCTTCTCTCCGATGACGCTGGCCTCCGCGCTTTCCAGGACCAACCGCTGCCCGGCGATGCCGTCTACTTCGGCTTCGACAACGACATCAGCAACCACACCATCCGGATGGCGCTGGAGTGCACGGTGCAGGGCGTGGGGATCGACCCGCGCGATCCTCCGCTCGTGTGGGAAGCCTGGTGCGGTACGTCCGGGGGCTGGCAGCCGGTGCAGGTGGACGAAAACACCACCGGAGGGCTGAACATGGAGGGCGAGGTGGTGATGCGCCTGCCCGGGAGCATGGACACGCGCGCAAATGGTGGCGTGGAGGCACACTGGCTCAGAGTCCGCGTGGTGCAGCCGAGGCCCGGCCAGGACGGCTATGCCTCGTCGCCGGTGATTATGGGGGCCACGGCCGAGACCATCGGTGGCACCGTCCTGGCCACGCATAGCACCATCGTGACCAACGAACTCCCCGGCCGGGCGACCGGCGAACCCGGCCAGGAATTGCGCCTGCTCCAGACGCCCATCCTGCCGCTCGCCCCCGATGAATACCTCGAAGTGCACGAAGGCGAAGGCTGGGAACGCTGGGAATGCGTACCGACCTTCATCGATTCAGGCCCCGATGACCCACACTACACGCTCGACCGCGCCAGCGGCATCATCCAGTTCGGCCCAACCATTCGCGAGCCGAACGGGACGGAACGCCCCTATGGCCGCACACCAAAGCCCGGCTCCGGCATCCGCTTCGTGCGCTACCGGCACGGCGGCGGCGTCGAGGGCAACGTCGGCGCGAACACGCTCACCGTGCTCAAGTCCTCGATACCCTACGTGGCCCGCGTCACCAACCTCCGAGCCGCCAGCGGCGGCCTGGACGCCGAGACGCTCGAATCCGCGCGGCTCCGCACGCCCGCCATCCTTCGCACCCGTGACCGTGCTGTTGCCCCGGCGGACTACGAGTTCCTGGCGCTGGAGGCCTCGCGGCGCATCGCGCGCGTGAAGTGCATCCAGGTGCGAGGCGACGGCAGAGGGGCGTCGGCGCCGCCGGGCACGGTTGAGCTTTTGGTTGTGCCAGTAGTGCCGCCAGGGCGCGAACGCACTGTCGAGAACCTTGCCTCGCCTCCGGACCTGCAGGCGGAGGTCGCCGCCCACCTCGACGAGCGCCGGCTGCTGGCGACGCGGCTCGATGTCCGCGATCCCCGCTACCTGAACGTCCGCATCGAGGCCACCGTCGTCCCGCGCCGGGATGCGAACCCCGACACCGTGCGCACCGCGGTCGACCGCGGTCTGCGCCGCTACCTCGACCCCCTGCTGGGCGGCAGCGATGGTACCGGCTGGGCCTTCGGCCGCGACCTGTCGCTTGCCGAGGTGCAATCGTTTATCCAGCGTGTCGATGGTGTCGACTTCGTCGAGGATGTCACGCTCTACCAGGTTGACCTCAGCACCGGCCAGGAGCGGGCGGCCGGCCGGCAGATCCCCGTCGCCGAAGATGTCCTCATCCTGCCGCTGGCGAACGACATCTCACTCCGCGAACCGCGCAGGTAGGAGGCCGCCGTGTCCGATGCGCAACTCGAGGAAGTGCAGGCGGGCCCGCTCGCTCTCGATGGGCTGAAGCCGCCCCCCGGTGTCCCGGAAGACAGGAGCTCCTACCTCCAGTATTTGCCCGGCATGTACCACGGCAACGAGTTCTTGGGCCGTTTCCTGCTCATCTTCGAGCACATCTTCTCCCCTGTACGCCGCACGGTAGGGAATGCACCGCACTATTTCGACCCGGCGGTCACGCCTCCGGAGGTGCTGGCGTGGCTGGGCTCGTGGCTCGGCCTGGTCGTCGACGAACGCTGGCCCGAGCGCACCCGCCGCGAGCTCATCGCCAACGCCGCCTCGCTGTTCGCCTGGCGCGGGACGAGGCGCGGGCTGACCGAGTTCGTCCGCCTCTATGCCGGCGTGTCACCGGTGATCACCGAACCATCGCGCGAAGAGCTCGAGGCGGACCCCTCCCGTGCCTTCACCTTCGACATCCTGCTCCAGCTTCCGCCAGGCGGCAGCATCGACGAGCAGCTCCTGCGCCAGGTGATCGAAACCGAAAAGCCGGCCTGGGCCGCCTACCGGCTCACCATCGTCAGCGAGTAGCTACCGGGGAGATACGGCGCATCGAGCTTAGTTGACCGGCAGCATGAAGCGCTCGCTGCC
>SLAK01000181.1 GCA_007126855.1 Dehalococcoidia bacterium
GCGATGCGGTGCGCCTGGCCCTACGGCGTTCTTGCCGGCGCCGCACAGGACCGGCATTCACCAGACGCTGCCTGCCTCGGAGTCTCATGTCGGCATCCAGACGAGGGTAAACAGGCAGCGGCGACAATGCCGGCGACGCTCACCCACTCCACCGGGCTACCGGACAGGGTGCGCTGCGGCAGGCCTGGCGCGGTATGACACTGGTCATAGCACGCACGCGGGCAGGGTTGTTACAAACCTCGCATTCGTGTGTTCGAAAGGCTGGAGCGCTTCTGAACCCTGGTGCGGTTTCTCCGCCGGGTACCTGCGCGAACGCGATCCCTCGCCCGACCTCATGGGGGTGAATCCGCTCGTTGTGTCAACCGCGAGGTTACCGGCAGAGCGGCAAGACGGTAGCGGGTTGTCCAGCGCGCGAAGCTGGACAACAACAGCCAGGACGGTCGAGCCACGAGCGCTAAAAGTGGGGAGCAGACATGGCCATCGATTTCAGCCTGACCCAGGAACAGGAGGCGCTGCGCGCGCTCGCCCATGAGTTCGCTGAGCGGGAAATCAAGCCGCGTGCGGCCGAACTCGACCGTATTTCGGACCCGGCGGCGATATTTCCCTGGGACATCTATGAAAAAGGCAACCGGCTGGGCTTCAACAAGACGCTCATTCCCCCGGAATACGGGGGGCTCGGGCTGGGAGAGCTGGAGACCTGCCTGGTCGTGGAAGAGCTCTCATGGGCCGACGCAGGCATTGGGAGCACCTACTTCGTGCATGCGATGCAGCTCCTCACCATGCAGGATGCAGCGACGGACGACCAGAAGGAACGATGGTTCCGCGCAATCTGCGAAGACCCGGAAGAACGTTTCTTCGTGAGCCTGCCCGCAACTGAGCACGGCGTTGCCGGCAACCTGCAGCCGCGCGACCTGCGGGGCAGCGCCGTAAACAGCGGGCCGATCCGGCCGGAGGAATGGGCAACGCACCGGACGGTGCCCCCGGCCGAACAACGAGAATTCACGACGGTGGCCGTTGAAGACGGCGACGACTACGTGATCAATGGCACGAAACGGTTCATCACCACCGGCGGACGCAGCAAGCTCCTGCTGACCTGGGCGCGGAAAGGGCAGGAGAGCACCGACTACAGCGCCATGGGCCAGTTCCTTATACCAGCGGACGCACTCGGCGTTTCCTACGGCCACGTCGAGGACAAGATGGGGCAACGCCTCATGCAAAACGCCGAGGTCATCTTCGATAACGTGCGTGTCCCGAAGCGAGACGAGATGCTCGAACTGGGAAAGACACCGGCGGTGCGCGGGGGCGATGCGGAAGTGGCGGCCGTGTTCACCGGCATCGCGCGCCGCGCTTACGAAGAAGCGCTGGCCTACTCGCGCATCCGATACAAGGGCGGGGCGAAGATCATCTTCCACCAGGCCGTGCAGACGATGATCTGTGATATGGCGATCAAGGTGTTGACCGCCCGCCTGCTCATGCTTCGCGCCGCCTGGCAGAACGACCAGCGCGCCGGCTACACGGCGCACAACAATATGGCCAAGATCTACTGCTCCGACGTGGCCGTCGACGTGACCAGCAAGGGCATGCAGGTTTTTGGCGGCTACGGGTACATGCGCGATTTCCCGATGGAGAAGCTCTACCGGGACGCCCGCCTGGGGCCCATCTACCATGCGACAAACGAGATGATGATGGTGGGCCAGCTCGTTCGATGGCTGGCGTCACTGGACACAATCTACTAGCGGGAGGCCGCCGTCAGGCGCGAGGTGCCCGGGCAGCCTCGGCCATCTCCTGGAACTGCGCCGTCATGGCGGGGATCACCTCTCGGTAATCGCCGACCACGCCATAGTGGGCGAAGCCGAATATCGGAGCCTGGGAATCGGTGTTCACCGCTACAAGCGTCTGAGCGCCCGAGCACCCGGCCATGTGCTGGGGCGAGCCCGAGAGCCCGACCGCGATGTACAGCTTCGGGCTCACCACGCGGCCGGTCAGGCCGATCTGCAGCTCGGGCCGGATAATGCCGGAGTCGACCGCGCCGCGCGACCCGCCACAGGCAGCGCCGAGGGTGCGAGCCAATCCATCCACGACATGCGCCTGAAACGCCTCGGCGCTTCCGACCCCGCGGCCGACTGCCACGACCACATCCGCGTCTTCGAGGCGAAGCTCGCCAGCGGGCGGGCTCACCCGTCCGCGGAGCCGCGAGCGCAGCGCCGGTGGCTCGTCGACCGCACGTGTGACCACCGTGCAACTGTGGTTGGAGCCTCCTGCCCCGTTGCTTCCGGCCTGCCGGCGCAGGGTCACGATAGCCGGCGCTTCCCGGTCCAGGGCCCACTCGGCCAATGCCTTGCCGCTAAAGGACAGGCCAGTAGCTACGAGCGTCTTTCCATCTGCATCGGTGTCGAGCCCGACACAGTCGGTCACGAGCGCCGCACGCAGCCGCGCGGCGAGCCGCGGAGCGACTTCCTGGCTGATGGAGTTGTGCGAAAACAGGATGAGACCCGGATTGAGTTGCCGGCAGACCAGGCTGAGCGCGTGAAGGTACGCCTCCGCCTGGTATTCCGCCAGCCAGGGCTCCCGGAGGACGAACGCCTCGCTCAGTCCCAGTGCCGCAGCGTCCGCCGCAATGGCGTCGTCGCTGGCCAGGGCATCCTGGCTGCCCAGGAGCACCCCGAACAGTCGCCCGCCCGTCCGTCCAGCAATCTCCGATCCGCACGAGAGCACCTGGGGATTCGTGCCTTCTCCGGCCGCGGTACCATCCAGGACTGCAATGATGTTCCGCCCGGCTCGCATCCTTTAGCTCCTGTCCCCGGCAGTGACAAGGCCCCGATCCTGGAGCAGGGCAGCAAGCGACCGGCCCGCGGCTTCGGCTGATTCACCTTCGATGAACTCGCAGGGGCGCGTGAGATCGCGGCCACGCAGCCGGCGGAGCGTTACGGGCGCGGCAGGCTGCTCCACCATTTCGAGCTCTGTCATCCCCCACGTGGGAAGCGGCTTGCGCTGCGCCTCTATCGTCGCGCGCATTGTCGGGTAGCGAGGATCGTTCAGCTCATTGCTAACCGCGAGGAGGCAGGGGAGATCAAGTTCGGCAATCTCGTGCCCATCGTCGGCCAACCTCTCGGCTA
>SLAK01000259.1 GCA_007126855.1 Dehalococcoidia bacterium
CCGCGACCCCGAGCACGCCCACATCGCCGTCACCCGCGGACTCCTCGACAAGCTCGAGCCCGCCGAACTCGAAGGCGTCCTCGCCCACGAGATGATGCATATCGGCAACTACGACATCCGCGTCATGACCGTCACCGTGCTGCTCGTTGGCCTTGTCGCCCTCATGAGCGACATCGCCCTGCGCATGACCTTCTTCGGCGCCGGCCGCCGGGCCGGGGGCCGCGGCCGGGGTGGCGGTCCCGCCGCGATTATCATGATCCTTGTCGCAATCGTGGCCGCCATCCTCGCGCCGCTCATCGCAACCATCATCAAGTTTGCCATCAGTCGCCGCCGCGAATACCTGGCAGATGCCAGCGGAGCCCTGCTCAACCGCAACCCGGAAGCCCTCGCCCGGGCGCTCGAAAAAATCGCCGGCGACCCCACCCCGCTGGAGTCGGCGAACAAAGCCACCGAGCACCTCTATATCGAAAATCCCCTGCGCGCGCACCGTGGCGCACTCAACGGCCTCTTCAATACTCACCCTCCCGTCGAAGACCGTATCCGCGTCCTCCGCAGCATGTAGACCGGAACCACCACCCCGCCGTGTACACTCGTGAGAGGAAGCAGAGCAATGGCCACCACGAGCACCCTGTCGACCTGGCTTGAGAACGGTGAGAGACTGACGCAGCCCGAGTTCCACCGGCGCTATTCGCAGCGCCCGGACCTGAGGAAGGCGGAGCTCATCGAGGGGGTCGTCTACCTGCCTTCCCCGGCCTCCGGCTGAACGTGCGAGCGATGCTTGCCGGCGACCTCAAGGCAGTACTGGTACCACAGGCCAGCGAGTAGCAGGCGTCGCCCTACGGCAACACCCTGAAGGCAATCTCGCTCCCGGCGCCCTGTAGCCGCGAATCGTTCGTCCAGAACTCATCACACCCGTGTTCCAGCGCGGTGGCAAGGTGAATGGCGTCCGGCGTCTTCAACCGCTGCTTGGCGCGCAATTCCGCCGCACGCTCGAACACCCCACGATGCAGCTCCAGGTCCTCCGTGCTGGCAATGAATTCGGTGAAATCCGTCGCCAAAGCCGTGTTCCCATCGGCAGTGGCTTGACCAGGCACTCAAGACGTACCAGGTCACTGGTAGCCAGCTGGATATCCGGAGGAACCTTCGGAAGCTCAAAGCCGTCTTCCACGACATATATGACGATGCACGCATCCAGGTAGACGCGCATCTAATCCCAGGAGTCCCGTTCTTGCCGGAGATACTCGTCGATCTCCTCTTTCGATCGGGGCCGAAAACCCGGGTCTTGCTTCTGCCTTCGCCGTATCTTCTCTAGCACCGACAGCACTTCGTCGATATTGCCTGGCTGCGTAGCAGGCGCAGGCTCTTCAGCATCGACATCGATATCCACAGTTACCTCACGCGACGCCAGTTCGCCGGGTAGCTGGATTATCAGCCTGCCGTCCTTCGGGATCTTCGTGCGGTACGTTATCCGGCCCATAGAAGTGCGCTCTTACATGTGGATATCGGTCCTGCGTCGGCAGGCTTTCGCCCTCCCATCCTACCACCGTCCCACCCCCTCTTTCGCCCAGCGCGTACAATGGCCTCGCCGGACACCGCGTCCGGACATCAGCAGAACGGGAAGGTATTGGCCTCATGGGTCTGCGCACTCCGCAGCAATACATTGATTCGCTCAAAGACAACCGCACCGTCTACTACCGCGGCGAAAAAGTCGCCGATGTCACCACCCACCCGGTGATCGAGAAGGCGGTGAAGCACGCCTGCGTCGACTACGAAATGGCGGAAGATCCCGCTTACCGCGACCTCGCCGTCGTCGACGAAGACGGCGACCAGTACAGCCGCTACTACAAGCTCCCTGCCAACAACGACGACCTGCTCAAGCGTGCGCAGCTCATCGAAACCTCGACCGCGATCGGCAAAACCCTGGTGCCCCTGGTCAAGGAAATCGGCACCGACGCGCTCTTCGCGCTCCACCGCGTCTCCCGGCAAATCGACACTAGGTACGAGACCGAGTATCTCAAGCGCGTCCAGGCTTTCTACAGGCACTGCCGCGATAACGATCTGACCATGTCCGTCGCGCAGACCGATGTGAAGGGCGACCGCAGCCAGGGGCCCAGCGGCCAGTCGCACCCCGATTACTACACCCGCATCGTCGAGCGCCGCGAAGACGGCGTGGTCGTGCGTGGCGCGAAGATTCACACCAGCTGCACCACCAATACCAACGAGCTCATCGTGCTCCCCACCCGCGCCATGAGCGAAGCCGACAAGGACTATGCCATCGCCTTCGCGGTCCCGGTCGACACCCCGGGCGTCAAGCTCGTCGCCAGCCCTTACGGCGGCTCGCCCAGGAGCACCTTCGACGCACCCCTCAGCGCCGACCGCAAGATGATGGAGACCATCACCATCTTCGACGACGTCTTCGTGCCCAACGAGCGCATCTTCCTCAGCGGCGAGCACGACTTCTGCGGCCCGCTCGCACTCGGCTTCGTTGAATACCACCGCTTCACCGCAATTTCCTACAAGCTCCCGCTGGTCGATGCGCTTATCGGCTCTGCGCTCCTCATGGCCGACATGAACGGCATCCAGAAAGCCGCCCACGTTCGCGAAAAGCTCGTCTGGCTCATCAGCTATGCCGAAACATTGCGGGCCCTGGTCGAGATGGCGGCCCTCCGTGGCCAGGCCGACGAGCACGGCATCTTCGCGCCCGACCCGCTCACCACGAACATGGCCAAGTACCACTTTGCCCACAACTACCATGAAGCACTCCAGCACGTGCAGGACATCGCCGGCGGCATGCTCGTCACCGGGCCTGCTTCTGAAGACTTCGAGAACGCTGATACCGCCGATCTCCTCCGCCGCTACCTTGGCGGCCGCGCTGGAGTCGATGGCGAAGCGCGCACCCGCGCCATGAACATGGTGAGCGACCTCACCACCGGGGACTTCGGCGGCTACCATACCGTCCTCGCCATTCACGCCGAAGGCTCCCTCGAAGCCGAAAAGCTCATGATCGCGCGCGCATACGATGCCCGCCGCACGCTCCAATATGCGAAGGAGCTGGCCGGAATCGACTAGCGACGACGCCTGGCGGGCTGCCCTGCACCCGGCGAGGCAGCCCGCTGGCACGACCGGAGGTGTTCGATGAGAGTTGGCGTGATCTTCCCGCAGACTGAATATGGCAACGACCCCGGGCTCATCAGGGACTTTGGCCAAACTGCCGAGGCGCTCGGCTACGCACACATTCTCGTGTTCGACCACGTGCTCGGTGCAGTGCACGAAGGCCGGGAGCCGCCGCTTCCCGGCCCATACAACGAGAAGACACCTTTCCATGAGCCCTTCGTGTTGCTTGGCTACCTCGCGGCCGCCACGACCTCCATCGAGTTGGCGACCGGTGTCCTCATCCTGCCGCAGCGGCAGACCGCGCTCGTCGCGAAACAGGCCGCGGAGGTCGACATCCTCTCCGGCGGCCGCCTGCGCCTGGGCGTTGGCTCCGGCTGGAACCACGTCGAGTACGAAGCGCTCGGCCAGGACTTCACCAACCGCGGCCGCCGCATGACCGAACAGATCGAAGTCCTGCGTTTGCTCTGGGAACAGGATCTGGTGGACTACCGTGGCAAGTGGCACAGCATCGACCGCGCCAACATCTTGCCGCGCCCTGCCCGCCGCATCCCCATCTGGTTTGGCGGCGCGACCGACCCCGCCTATGGACGCGCGGCACGATTCGGCGACGGCTTCATGTTCAGCCGCCTCTCCGGGCGCGCGAAAGAGGCGACGGGCCGCATCCGCGAGTTCCTGCGCCAGGAAGGGCGCAAGGCAGACGAGTTTGGCTTTGATGCCTTCGTCAACCTCAGCGCTGGCCCGGATGCCTGGCAAACCGAGATGGACGACTGGCGCAAGGCGGGCGGGACCCACCTCTCCCTCCGGACGATGGACGCCGGACTGGAAGGGCCGGAAGCGCACCTGCGCGCCATCCGCGAATATGCTGAAGCCCTGGCAATCCATGCCTGATGCTCGGCCGAAAGAGGGACGGACATGAAGACGATCGGCATCTCGCACCCCGGGATCTCCGGGGCGAACACCACGGAGACCGTGCGCTTCTATACCGAGGTGCTCGGCATGGAACTCGTGCTGCGCCAGCCGAACCTGGATTTCGAACCTGAAGACCACTTCCTCTTCCATGTCGGCAACGATACCTTCATCGCCTACTTCCTCCCGCGCGAGGAAGGCTCTGTCGACTACGAGCAGGCGGCATCGGGCTCCGGCCATATGGATCACCTGGCCATCGACGTCGACGAGCAGAATCTTGAGGAAGCAATGAAGCGCCTCCGCGCCGAAGGCATCCCCTTCGACGGCCCCTTCGATCGCGGCTATGAGCGCTCCATCTACTTCAAGGACCCGAACAACGTGACCGTGGAGCTGCTGAGCTGGCACACCACACCCCCGGCGGGATTGCCCATGGCCGCCATCCTCAAACGCGCCCAGGCGCTCCGCGAAGCCCGCGGCGCGGAAATCATCGAAGACGCAGACATCCAGGCTGCCATCGACGAATTGAGCGGAGCAGGCGACTAGCGCCCCCTCCCTCGCTGGTGCCGCGTTGCAGCGCCCCGCCGCGGCTGCCATGCTCTTTGCGCACGTTTCGACAGAAAGGGGTGGCTATGTCAGCCAAAGCAGAGCAGTTGGACAAACTTGATTCCGCCTACCGGGACTTCCGTTCCCTCATCGCCGACTTGCCGGAAGACGCCTACCAGGAGCAGTGGCTGGGCGAATGGAACCTGAGCCATCTGCTGGCGCACATGGCAGGCTGGTGGCGCGAGATGGCGCCCGCATTCCAGCGCGTGGCAGATGGCCAGCGGCCCGTGCCCGAGGGTGTGGACTACAGCGACGCCGATACGTGGAACGACAAATTCGCCGCGCAGGCGGTCCCCGGCAAGAAAGCGCTGGAAGACTGGGATGACGCGTTCCGGCAGTATCGCGCCGCTGCAGACATGCTTCGCGACGACCTCTACGGCATGGATCCTGAGAAGGGTCGACCGCGCATCGGCGATCGCCTCCTCGGCGCCTCCGGGCTCAATCACTTCGAAGAACATCACCCCCAGGTGAAGCAATGGCTCGGGTCCCGCGGAGGCTAGGGTGACCCAGCCACATGTGCCCGGCTGGCTTGAAGACGCGGTCGCACACCTCGTCGCCGTCTATGAAGCCGAGGCGGTCTTCTTGCTTGCCGCGCCGGATGCCACGCATGCGCCACCCTCCCCGGAACAACGCCTTGCCGTTCTGGTCGACAACGAAGCGGCGCCGGGACGCGGTCTCCCGCCGCTCTACCGGTGGGAGCCACTCGAAGGCTATCCCGGCCCGGTCCGCTTCATCCGCGCCACGCTTGCCGAGTTGATGGCTGGAGCCTACGGCGGCGGCTCCGCGTGGGGAGACCTGCTGCAGGCCGCCTGGCCGCTCCATGATCCGCTGGGATACGAGCGCCGCATGCTGGCCCAGCGTGAATCCATGCGTATCGCTCCGCTCGAAACCGCCGTCGGCGCCGCCCGCAACGCGGTGGAAGAGGCAAAGCAGGCGATCGCCGCGGGCAACGCGGGAGTCGCGCACCTCCTTGCCTTGCGGGCGGGCGACGAACTCGCAACCTGGCTCGCGCGCCGCGAGGGGCTGCCCGGAATGGATGCCCATGCCGTCGTGTCCTCTGCCGGGCACCTGTCGCCGGGTGTTGCTCGCGCCTTCGCCGAGTTGCTCGAAGCAGCGGACTCGGAAACCCGAGTCGAGGCGCTCGGCCGCTTCGCCGACGCAGTTGACGCGACCCTGCGCCTGCGCAACGGCCAATCCTCGTGAGCTCGGCGACCCCGTGTCCCTGCCACGAATTGGCATGGGCGTTAGACTGGGGGCGATGACGCGGATTGAGATGCCGCTCTTTCCCCTCCAGACGGTCTTGTTCCCGGGAGGGCAGTTGCCCCTGGTGGTCTTCGAAGAGCGATACAAGCAAATGTGCGCCGAACTCCTCGAATCTGGCGGCGCCTTTGGCGTTGTCCTCATCAAAGAGGGCCGCGAAGTCGGTGGCTCCGCCACCCCCCACGACGTTGGCACAGCGGCACGCATCGAACAGTACGAGCCGATCGAAGGCGGCCGCTTCCGGCTCGTCGCCAAAGGCGTCCAGCGCTTCCGCATTGTCAACATGCTGCCCCCGCGCCCCTATCCCTGCGCCGAAGTCGAGCTGATCGACGACTCCGACTACGAAGACGACCCCCGCATCGTGAGCGCCATGGAGACCGTCCGGACCGTGTTCCCCGCGTACTTCAAGATGGTGTTGATGCTCACGGACCAGTGGGCCCGTGGCGTCAACCTGCCATCCTCGCCCCACCGTCTGGTGAACTACCTTGGCCCCTGGCTCCAGGTCGAAGAAGAGGTGAAACAGCGCCTGCTGGAGATCATCCCCGCCGCCGACCGCGTCGGTTACCTGGCCGAAGTGCTGGACGAGCTGACCACCCGTGCACGCATCGAAGTCGAGGAATACCGCCGCAACAAGTACGCCGGCTTCGGCGCCCAGAACTGAGTCGCGGCAGCATGGCGCCCATGAGCGCGTATACTGGTAGCATGACCGCTCCGGTAAAGACCCGCGTTCGAGAAGAGGATTACCTCGCCACCATGACGGACGAGAAGCCCTCCCTCGAGTTTGTCAACGGGGAGGTCTTCCAGAAGCCCGTGGTCAAACGCTCACATTTGATCGTTGCCGATGAAGTGCTGGCGGCCCTTCGTGACTACCGTAGGCGCGCCGGCGGCGTGTCTGGGCCGGAAGCCACGGTGAATTTCAGCTGGGATGCCGATCGCCGTTATCGCGTCCCGGATGTGGCCTACTGGGCCGCTGATCGGCCCCTGGCGCAGGAAAACGGCATTCTCCTTCCCCCTACCGTCGCGGTAGAAATACGCTCGGAAGGCCAGTCGATAGACGACCTGCGCGACATGTGCCGCGAATACCGTTCGCGCGGTGTCGATGTCTGCTGGCTCATCGACCCGGAAGCACGTATCGCCGAAGTCTTCGACGCCACTCGCGACGGCGAAACCGTCCCGTCCGATGGCGCACTCGAAGCCGAGGCCCTCCCCGGCTTCAAGCTCGAACTGCCCGGCCTGTGGCATTCACTTGCTAATAGCTAAAGGCTAATAGCTAGAAGCTCCCCTACGGCAACGCCAGCATCCGCTCCAGCGCCACCAGCGACCACTTCCGCGTGCGTTCGTCCACCTCCACCTGGTTCACCACGTGGCCGTGCATCAGCTCGTCCAGCACCCACGCCAGGTAGGCCGGGTGGATGCGGTACATTGTGCTGCACGGGCACACCACCGGGTCCAGGCAGAAGACCGTCTTATCCGGGTGCTCATGCGCGAGCCGGTTCACCAGGTTGATCTCCGTGCCCACGCCCCAGGCGCTGCCCGCCGGCGCTTCGCTCACGGTCTTGATGATCTTCTCCGTCGAACCGTAGTCGTCCGCCGCCTGGACCACCTCCCAGGTGCACTCCGGGTGCACGATGATGTTGATCCCCGGGTAGTCCTTGCGCGCCTGCTCGATCTGCTCGACCGTGAAGCGCTGGTGCGTGCTGCAGTGCCCCTGCCACAGGATCACGTCAGCGCGCTCCACTTCCTCGCGGCTCAGGCCGCCGTTCGGCTGGCGGTAATTCCACACCGCCATCCGGTCCAGCGGGATGCCCATCGCATAGGCCGTGTTCCGGCCCAGGTGCTGGTCCGGGAAGAAGAGCACCTTGTCGCCGCGCTCGAACGCGTAGTCGAAGGTCTTCGGCGCATTGCTGGAGGTGCACACAATGCCGTCGTGCTCGCCAACGAACGCCTTCAGGCTCGCCGCGCTGTTCATGTATGTGATGGGGATAATCTTCGCCGAATCCCCAAGCCAGTCATCCAGCGCGTCCCAGCATTCGTAGACGTCGTCCGGATCCGCCATGTCGGCCATCGAACACCCGGCCGTCATGTTCGGCAGGATCACGCGCACCGACGGGTCGGTCAGGATGTCCGCCGACTCCGCCATGAAGTGGACACCGCAGAACAGCACAAACTGCGCGTTCTCCTGCGCCTCCGCCAGCTTCGCGAGCTTGAAGCTGTCGCCGGTGAAGTCGGCATACTTGATCACTTCGTCGCGCTGGTAGTGATGTCCCAGCACAACCAGCCGGTCACCAAAGTGCTCGCGGGCTCGCGCAATGCGGCGGTCCAGCTCCTCAAGTGGCATCGACAGGTACTCACGAGGGATGTCCTGCTGCCATGCCACGAACGCCGGCTCTTGCTCCAGCGGGATCGGCTCCAGCTTGTCCGTCGGGCAGGTGTCCGGGTCACTGTACTTCTTGAATAATTCCTCGCGGGTCGCCGCGTCGAGTTCGATGACCTTGGCCATTGCGGGCCTCCTTCATGCCAGGACCTACTTAGTGTAAAGGTGACACTAAGTACGCTTTCGTCCACTTTGCCAGAGCATCAAAGTGGTGTCAACCTGACACGAAGTCCTCAGCGCTGCGATTGCAGAGATGGCTGCGGGGACCGGCCCTCCCGCGTGAACACCACCGCCAGCGCCACGCCAGTCACGATTGCTCCCGCCAGGATGCCCGCCGACCCCGTTGCGCCCGGCTTGCTCGTCATCAGCGCCAGTATCCCAATGCCCACAGCGATGCGGACGGTCAGCGAGGCGACGAGTGGCGCGATCGCGCTCCGAAGGTCGGAGGCCGGGCTATTCGCCAGGCTCCGCCGGACGCGCGGCCCTGCTCGCCGCTCCATGCCCATGCCGACGATGACAATGATGGCAATCGCGACTAGTGCGGCAGCCATCCACGGTTGCTGTCCCCAGCGGTCCCACATCATCCATATCCCGGTGCCCACTGCCACCAGCATGCCTGCCGGCCCAAGCGCCGTGGATCGCCCCCGCACCCGGATAACTGCTCGCGCTTCCTCGAACGTCTTGGCGCGGCGCACCTGCTGCAATGCCGCCGCTTCGATTGCCCACGCGGCGAACAGGCCAACCGCGCCAAGCACATGGAAGAACACAACGATCTGATACCCATCCATCAGGCCTTCCCTCCCACAGGTCTCGGTGCTTACCGGCTTTGCATGTCTCTGGCGAGCTCGAGCAGCTCTTCCATCGACCACTGGTCGTCGGCGTGGTCGCCGTACTTGCACGCTACGATTGTTCCGCTGCGATCAATAAGGAAGTCGGCCGGCAGGCCAAACCGTCCACCTTCAGGCCGGATCGGCGGAACCGATCGACGGTCGCGGATGATTGCCCACGAGCTTCGGAGCACTCCGCGCAGGATCGCGGGCCAGGCTCGCGGGTCGAACAACGCCCGCCGGGAAGATTCCACGCCGAACTCCCGGTACAGCCTCTTCCCTGGGTCGGCCACCACCGCATAAGGCAGGTCCGCCGCGTGCGTGCGCAACGCCTCCGCGGTTGAGTGAAACACAACCACTTCGCGGATCCCCGCCGCGACCAGCTCGCCGTGCCACTGGATCACAGAGCGCAGGTGCAGATTGCACACGGGGCAGCCCGCAAAGCGCCGGAACTGCAGATGGATGAGGCGCTCCCGATCGGGGATGGACACCCGCTCGCCGTTGATGCCTTCCAGGCGCCGGGTGGAAACCGTGCTCCCGGGTACCAGTTGGCCCGCCTGGTTTTGCTGTTGGGTTGCTGCCGGCTCGATTCCATCCCTGCGCTGGCGGTCAATGGAGATGCCGGCGGTTCTTGCACTCATCCTTCGCATGTCACGTCTCCTTCTCCCCGGCTGGGCTCAGGCGGGCAGCGACCGCCTCGAGGATTGCTCGCAGCCTCTCGGCGGACGGCTGCGGATAGAGCTCACCCGCCATCAGCAGGTTGTGGATGGCGCCCGCGATCAAGAAGGCAAAGGCGTCTTCGTCGATCTGTGGATCGACCCGCCCATGGCCCTTTTCCGCCGCGAGGTATTCGGCAACGGCCTCCACCAGGGCCTCCACCAGCCCGATGTCGGCTGCTTCGGCGTTGACCGCGTCGGCGATCGCCGGTGCGCTATGCAGCTCGTGGGCCAGGCCCATGGCGGGCGACCGGAGAAGCAACTCGGCGTAGCTCCACAGGTTCTCGCCCACGGTGCGGGTGCCCGCGCTGCGGATGAAGGCGTCGAACTCCGCGCGCAAGCGGCGGTACTCCGCCCGCGTCAGCTCCCCAACGATCTCTTCGCGGTTGGCGAAGACGGTGTAGGGCAACCCCAGCGCGCAGCCCGCCTCGGCCGCCAGTGCACGCATGGTGAGTGCCCCCGGACCTGCCCGTTCGACGATCCGCTGCGCGTGTTCAAGCAGGCTGGCCCGCAGCAGCTCCGCCTCTTCCTCTGTCCGTTTCGCTGGCGCCATAGCCCCCTCACATATTCATGAACTGGTGTTCATCACCATATCGTGAACGCGCGTTCATCGTCAACCACCACAGCCGCAGTGAATCGGCAGCTGGTGGACCACGCTTCGCTTCGAGGTTGTGATGTGTCGGGCAAAGAGAGACGGCCCGCGCCGGTATTGCCCAGCGGCCGTCTGTCAGCGCGCAAGGCGGGGCGGCCCCTCATGGGGGACGCAGACTTACGGTGCGGGCGCCAGCGTCCGAATAGTTTCCATAACCCGTGCTTGCCGATCGTCCCCGGCCGGCACAACCGGCAGCAGGACGGCCCGGTCAATGCCCGCATCGAGCAAGGCCTGCGCCTTTGCCCGGCACTCCTCGACCGTGCCGATGACTGCGTGGGCGTCGACTGTGCGGTCATCGATTTTCGCCACCGCGCCCGCGCGGTCGCCGCTCCCCCAGGCCTCCATCACCGCTTCGGTGATGTGGCCGTAGCCATCCTCGGCGAACACTTTCTGGTACACAGGCGCGAGGAAGTAGGTCACAAGCTCCCGCCGGATCATGTCTGCCCCCGGGTCGAAGTCATCCGTCACGACCGTCCGCAAGTAGGCAACGATATCGACATCCGAGCGCTGGCGCCCCGCCTTCTTAATGCCGGCCTCGATATGCTCAACCGCCCGCTTCGCATAGCCAGTCGTCGGAAAGTTCAGGATCACCCCGTCGGCGATTTCCCCGGCAAGCTCCAGCATGGCGGGGTTCAACGCCGCGAGGTAGACCGGCGTCTGCGTCTTGCCCGGGCGAGTCTGGGCCCCACGGATGGTGAACAGGCCCTCGTGCTTCACCCGCTCACCCGCAGTCAGCTTCCGGAACAACTCCACGTATTCGCGCGTGTAGCGCAGCGGTTTCTCCCATCGGATGCCATGCCAGTTGGACACGATCGGTGCCGTGCTCGTCCCCAGGCCAAGCACGAACCGGCCATTCGAAAGGTCCTGCAGCGTGTTCGCCGTCATCGCCATCAGGTAGGGAGAGCGCACATAGCTGGCTATGATCCCCGTGGCCAGGCGGATACGCTCCGTGCTCATCGCGGCCGCCGCGAGAACCGAGACGGCATCGGTGCCCGATACTTCGGTAACCCAGGCGTCCCGGTAGCCGAGTTCCTCACCGAGCTTCGCGATGGCAACCTGGTCGTGGATCGTCGCGCCGGCCATGACGACGCCGGAATAGGGCATGGCTCACCTCCAGGGCGGTCTGC